>DAITPI010000254.1:0-6556 GCA_036833655.1 Anaerolineales bacterium
GGATGACCAAGTGGGAATGTACTTAATACGTTTGCCCCCTGGTTCTGGTTCCACGTTCGGATGTATTCAGGAACGCCGCATTCCCGATCCGCAGCGCCTGCAGCCGACAGAGTTGTAACTCGATCTGGCGTTACGCTGCGACGAGCTCGGCTCCTGTTGTTAAGGAGCGAGCTGGACGGTAAAAACCCAGGGGCCCTTATAGGTTTTGTTGTGCTCTTCGAGGTAAGCCTGGTAGGCGTCCGCAGGACTCAAGCCCGGATAATCCCTCGAAAGCCGGTCTGAGAGGAGTGCCTCGGGATCTTCCTGGGCAAGCTCGGGGATCGTGAGGGTCAGAGAAGTTGGATTGCTGCTGCCGGTCTGAAATCCGATTTTCATGCAGCGCCCATTTTCGGTCGGGGGAGCCCAGTAGGGCTCGCTGCCTGCCCTTCGATCCCCGCCGAGGTCCGCGCCAAACAACAGGCGAAAATTGTAGAGAGGAGCCTGTTGCTCGTCCAGCTGCAAAATAGCCTGGCTGCCAATGGTCCACGGCGCAAAGGAAGGTGGAGAAAAGCACAGATAGATTTGCGTAAACACAGGAGTGACGGTGACGCTATCCAGGAGGATGTCCAGGCCACTGGCTGTGACCGTCTGTTTTGGATAAAACCTCTTCTCCGGATAGATCGGCAGATCGAAGTCAAAGCGGAATTGGGCGAGAATTTCTTCGTAGTCCGGTGCGTTGCTCAGCTCAAAGGCAAACTGACCCTTGAGACGATCGCCCTGAAAAAGAGTCAGCGGTACAAACTCGAATTGATAGAGCTCGGGGTCGACGGCGGGACCGAATCCGCCGCTGGTGTTGATCGGAGTGCCGTTCTCATCGAACAGGTCGGGGCTCTCGATGCGGTCATAGTAATGCTCATCTCCGAAGGCGAAGCTGCCGCCAGTGATCCGCACCAGGAAGATGAGGTGGGATGTATCCACATAGTAAGATTCGATCGCTGCGGTATAGCCATTGACAGTATGCGGCGCGATGGCAATGCGGGTCGGCGCCGGGAACGCCGGGGCAGAGGTCGGACCTGGCTCTGTTCCGGCCAGCGTCGCTGTGGCATCCGGCAAGGGGATAGCCGTGCCCGGACGATCCGCAGCGATGTGTTCTACCGCAGCACGCTCATTGGCGAGGACAAACAGCGAAGCAATACAGAACACACTCGTGATCACCAAAACACTCACGCCAGCGATGAACGACTTGTTCATGGGAATCCTCTTCGGAGAAATTGATGTTCGAAGATTATGGTTGGATTCCTGTGCAAGCGCTACTGTGGTTTCCCGCACATCTGCACCTGTGGATTCCCGCAGTCTGGCGCTGTTCAACTGAATTGCTGCCTCGGTGCGCGAGGTCACACCGAGCTTGCCATAGATATTGCTCAGGTGAAACTCGACGGTTCGCTGGGAAATACCGAGGGCAAGAGCGATCTGCTTGTTGCTCTTGCCCTGGATCAGAAGCTCAATGACTTGTTGCTCGCGTGGGCTAAATCGGGTTTGCTCGCCCATGTCTTAAGTGTAACGCATAATGTCCGGACATCGAATCAATGATGAATCCGCATGGATTGGATAGGCGAGTCCAGCTGCTGGAGCCTGGAGGGGAACAGTTCATCGGGCATCTCGGCTACTCTTCTTCCATCTCACAGGGTGAATTTTCGAGGGCGGAAAGCTTCTCGATCAGATGCTCCTGGATCAGGCGTACCCGGTTGGGGGCCAAACGACCCTCAATTACCACTTGCAGCGAGCTCATCTCTTCTGTAAATCGGATCTTGACATCGTCCATGGACATCCAGAATCGGTTATAGTTATCCTGCTCCGTGTGCAGCTCGTCATGCGCCGTATCGAAATCGTATAAATCCTTCAGCAGCCCTACATCCGGTCGATGCCCCAGCCATTCCTCCAGCCTTGCCATCGTCGTTCGATATAAATCCTCGGAATGATTTTCCAGGTTTCCCAGAGCAAAGCGCATGTCCCAGAGATACATGGCTCTTCGGTCTTTGCGCCTGATCCCAAACTGCGGCCAACTCCGCGAGGTGAGCTTTTCCCAGTGCCAATCGGCAAGACTTAAGCTCCAATCCTCAATATTTTCACGGAGCAACGAGCCGGGGCTGCTTTGGACTTTGCCCCCGGTCAGGATGATAGATTTTTGATCGCCGCTCAGAGTCGCCTTATGGCTATGGATCCATCCGGGAGATGTCCCGGAACTCGCCATTTGATGGATTTCGAAGCTCCCTAGCTGGAGCAGCAGAATTTGGGTCTCTTTCCACTTCCGCTCGTCGCGATTTCCCAGGTTTCCAAGGATGACAATGGTTTCACCAGTGAGTGTGGCAGTGTGAAAATCTGTGGGCGGGAAGTCCGATTTGGGATAGCAATAAAAATCGATCTCTTTGCCTGGATGCGTGACCACGACATCGTTATAGATGTTGAAATCCGGATCGTAGAAATCCTCGTGTTCTCCGGCAATGTAAATGCTACGCCCGTCAGCTAGCTCTGTAAGCGATTGCCCGAAGCGAGCAAAACTCCATGTCGGAGAGTCCGCGTATGACGATGGAGCCTGGATCTTTTGTCGGGCAGAATAGGCGCTCATTCGTGATCGCACTAACCACTCCCATACCGTCGATTTCATTCTTTGTGGGTTTGTACTGCCGAAGCGCGGAGCTCGCCATTCTTCAAACAGCTCGAGCGTGACACCGAAGTGTCCGGGATCCAGGTCTTCTTCTTCCATCATCCCTAATTGTATTCCTTCTCGTTGATATTTGCGCGTATCGGGTGTAAGATTCAGGCGATCCGTCGTCTCAGCGAATTCATCCTCCCGGAGCAATGATCATGAATGTTCTTAAGAACAGCTGTCCAGTTTGTAAGCACGAGAACAACGTTGATGCAAGGGCGTGCAGTCGCTGTGGCGCAGCTTTGAAGGATCCTTATTTGGACCCTGGATCCGAGACTCAAACGACGGATATCGCGCCCTTGGCCCCCGAGCGCAGGGGGGAATGGTCTATTGATGTCGACCCTATCACGGTTCCCCGCGATGGCCTCGCTGTCTATGTCGAAGGCGCGTCTGGACCTGCTCATATTGATTCCAGAGCCGAGTTCGTCCTTGGTCGCCGGGTAGCGACGACATCCGGAGCCCTGCTCGATCTCTCCCCGCTGGGCGGCTATCACATGGGGTTATCCCGACGGCACGCGATCATCCGGCGGACGGAACATGGCTATGAGGTGATCGACCTGGGCAGTGTCAACGGCACGTGGTTGAATGACGAGAGGCTGGTGCCCCACAGAGTCTATCCTCTGGCCAGTGGCTCCCATCTGCGTCTCGGTCGTATGCGATTGTATGTGTTCTACCACCCGTTTGGAGAAATCTAGGGGATGCGGTTTTCGAGGAGGACGAAGGAGTTACCACCGCGGAACTCTGCGGTGCGCTCCAGGTGAGACCAGTGCATCGGGTAGAAATCGAACAAGGTGTCATTCACTATTACGGTGACTCGCCGACCCGCCACAGGGGGAGCCTCCACGGTCCGGATGGATAGTGTGGTGAACTGTGTATGTGGTGAAAAAGTCTACCTGGCGGTAGAGGCGTGGTCGGAGACAAAGAGCCAGGCGCCTTCGATCTTTTTTAGCTGGACAGTGAAAAAGCCTCTTGATGAGCCTTCGTCCATAACCAGGGTCCAACGGCCGCAAACAAGGGCATCTGTAGCGGTCAGCACATCGATTTCCAGATCGGCTACCGCGATCCGACCCATTTGCTGAGGCGTGGCGAAGCGGGACTTATATGCTGTCGCGATCGCCTCTTTGCCGCGGACCAGGGAGCCGCCTGAGATCCAGAGGGTCCGATCGGAATCCCAGTAGGCTGCAAGGTAACCATCCAGGTCACCGCGGTTCCATGCCGCACATCCCTGTTCGAAGACATCGCGGATGGCGACTTCGGTCACCTTGCTCTCGTTGATGGATACCTCGCTCATCGTTCTCCTGTCAAAACCTGTCGCCCGTAGTAAAGGTGTCCCACCTCGAATCCAGCGAAGTCTGCGATTCGCGGCAGGTATCCCCATTGTTCGAAACCCATTTTCTTGAGCAGGCTGAGACTGGCTTCATTCACTTCCAGGACGATTGCCAGCAGGGTTTTGATCTGGAGCGCTGAACAGGCTGCCAGTGCATGCTCGATCAGGGCCGTACCGGTCCCCCGACGGTGATGCGCAAGATCGATGTAATAGCTGATCTCCCTGGTAAAGCGGAATGCCGCACGACCCGCTCGATAGGCACTCAAGCTGCACCAGCCCACAATCTGCCCATCCACTTCTGCGACAAAGATGGGGTATTTATCGGGATGATGTTCTTCGAACCATGCCATTCGGTCCTCGACACCCAGCGGCTGGGTATCTCCCGTTGATCGCCCGGAGGGGATCGCCTGGTTGTAGATATCTACGATCGCCGGGAGATCGGCAGTTTGCGCGATGCGGATGATCATCGTTTACCTGGAAGCGCTTACTGTTCGCCGCAGCAGCGGCTCGCGAATGGCTTTTGCCTCTAGCTTGCTCGCTCCGAGAAATGTGGCGAAGCGTGCGAAGCCGCGAGCGAGCGCTTCTGCAAACGCCTCATCCCGGCCGAGAGCTGGATTCTCCAGCCAGAAACCGAGGACGACGATTGTGTTTGTCGTCCGGTCCAGTTTGCTGTCGAAGCGCGCCACCAGCCGGTCGCCCCACAGCACCGGCAACGTGTAATAGCCAAACTTGCGCTGGTGTACGGGCTTGTAGACCTCCCAGATATAGTCGAAGCCAAATAGCACTTTCGCACGCCCGCGGGCGCTGACGGGGTCCAGTGGGGCGAGGAAGACGGCTTCCTGCATCGTGGTCGTTTCGAACGGACTCCAGGCTTTCGGCACACGCCCGGCGCTCAAATCGCGCAGAAGCTTTGCATCGCCGGCGAGCGCAAAATGGACATCCTTCCAGCCTTCCACCTTCACCTCGACCATCTCGCCGTCCGCCAACAGCCCTGTGACCGTCTGCTCGGTTTTCTCGAAGGGCACGCCGCGCCAGTAGGAGTCTGAGACACGCTTCATGCGTGCCAAGCCCGCAAAGCTGACTTCCTTCTTGAACAGGAAGCGGTCGGCTTGCTCCTCACTGCTCTCGTAAATCAGGTGTCCTGGCGCGACCATTTCCGTGAGTGCATAGACTCGCTCGAAGCGCTCGCGGTGGTGCGTCATCACTTCTCCCGTGCGCCACAGGTAATACAATGCCAACGCGCTGTCCTTGCGACCGCGATAACTCTGCGTGCGCGTGCGTGTGGACATCTGGAAGTCGCGGTTGCTCACGGTGCCGCGCTCGCGCAGGATGTTCCGCATTTCGACGACGGCATTGGCGTGGTCGCGTCCCATCGCGTGGATGCGCGTGTTCAGGTCACGCTCGCGCTGCATGACCACGCGCCAGTGCGGCAGCTCGTCCATCGGGCGGACAGCCAGCCAGCCGCCCCAGTCAAAGAACTTGCGCTGCTCGTAAGTCACGCGCTCCCACAGGCCGGGGCGATAGTCCAGCACGCGGCTGTTCAGCTGTATATCGTGGCTGCGGGCAATGATCTGCAGGGGATCCAGCTGCAAATACTCCATGAGGCGCATGGCTTTCTCGGTACCTTTGACCCCGCGCCAGCGCCGCCCGGGCCACAGGCCCTGCTTGCCGAGGATGAATCGACGAGCGATATCGATGTCGATTGTAATCATACGGGCACTCACTCCCGGTTGCGCACCCGGGGGACCCAGCCCGGAGCCGATCCTGTTTTCTGTCCCAGCAGCATGTTCAGCTGTGCAGCATGTCCGGCTACATGGCGCATGCTGTAGAGCAGCAGCTCCGCGAAGGAGACCTCGCCCCAACCGAACCGGCAAAGGCGCTGAGCGTCTGCCTCTGTCAGAGACTCGATCGTCGTCTGGCATCGCTGGCGGCAATCCTCGAGATAGCCCTGCAGCTCTACTTTCGTATACGGATCTTCGGGTATTGGTCCGTTTTCATCCTGCTCGATCAGTGCGAAGGGAGGGGGCGGGACGAAGCCTTCCTCGGCGCCGGTCAGGTACAGGTCGAGCCAGAAAAGCGCATGGTAGACGATGTACCAGAACTCCGGCAGAAAGAACTTCTCTTCGGCGGGGTTGTTCCACAGACGGGCACGCCATAATTCGTCGGGACAGCGGCGGAGCGCGTTGTCGAGATCGTCGATCGCCGCGCCGAACTGTTGCCAGATGATTGTTCTCCACGGAATATCCAATTCGGCCACAAGCTCAGATTTGTCCATCTTTCACTCCTGGGATTTGCCTACCGGATGGTCATAGACGTAAAAAATGTAATCTTGATAGCCTGTCTCAACACCCAGCTCATGCAATAAGCGAAGAAGCTGTGCCCGGTGGTCCGTGCCGTGGTTCACGACGTGGAGAAGCACCTGCCACACCATGAGGTTTTGGTCTTCATCTGGTTCCCGGATTGGCGTAGTGAACAGCATCTCATCCCGTAGTGCTGCAAGATAAGCGCGGGATTTTTGCTCAATCTGATCTCCGTAGGCGCGG
>DAITPI010000255.1:0-6552 GCA_036833655.1 Anaerolineales bacterium
TCCACATGGCATGAGCCGGACATGGAGCCAAGGTCATGACGATCCGGAGTGGAAGTGCTAAAGTATGCAAAGGTCCTCGACGAGAGAGGTATGTGCTCACTGCCCGCTAGAGAACGATCACCCCTTCAACATCTCATCGTGCGTTTCGACCTCGACCTCTTCCTCGAGCCTGGCGAGCGGGGGCATTTCGAGGATCGAGTTCAAGCCAAAGTGCTGTAAGAATTCAGGCGCGGTGGAATACAGGATCGGACGTCCCGGACCATCTGCGCGACCCGTTTCCAGGATCAGGCCCTTGCTCAACAGACTCTTCAGCATGCTGTCGCTGTTGACGCCGCGGATGGAGTCGATCTGCGGCCGCGTGACAGGCTGTTGATAGGCAATGATCGCCAGGGTCTCGAGGGCCGCGCGGCTGAGGTGCGTGGTCGCTTCCAAGCCGAGAAAACGCTCGATCAGCTCGGCGAGCTGAGGGGCAGTCGTCAGCTGGACGCGCCCCGCGTGACGCTGGAGTCGCAGGCCGCGGCTCGCGAGAGCGGCGTCCAGCTCATTCAGGCCGCGCTCGATCACCGAGGGAGCCACGTCCAGGGCGACCGCCATCTGCGCGGCGGTGACCGGCTCGGGCGCGACGAACAGGATTGCCTCCAGCTTCACAGAAAGCGGCAAGTCGGGTTCTTGATTCTCCCCTGCAGGGGGCTGAGGGTCGCTCATGCTATAATTGCTCCGCTTAGGACATAGAATATTGGATTATCGAATGATAAGGATAAGAACACTCGCTTTACCACTCTTCTTACTGACTCTTGTACTCGCATCCCTTGCCTGTACCGTTTTCGTCGGCGGACCCGATTACTCCAGCCTTCCACCGATCCCCGTTTCCGCCGATGCCGCTGCAAGCATCCAGGAGGAGCTCCGCCGGGCGCTCGAGGTCGGGGCGCAGACCGGCGAAATTACCATCAACTTGACCGAGCCCCAGATCACATCCTATCTCGCGGCTCGTCTGCAGTCCGACCCCAGCCTGCAACAATCTGACAAGAAGCCGCTCATCACCGATCCGCAGGTTTACTTGCGCGATGGGCAGATGCAAATTTACGGCAAAACCCAGCAGGGACCCTTTGTCGCGAACATCGGCATCATCGTCCAGGTGGGCGTGGACCCGAATGGCCAGCCGCTGATCGATGTGACCTCCGTCGATTTCGGTCCTTTCCCGGCGCCGGAAGGCATCAAGAATGCGATCACTGCCATGGTCAAAGAAGCCTATACCGGCTCGCTGGGTCCGGTGGCAACCGGTCTGCGGATCGAGACGATCTCCATCAGCAATGGCGTTATGACGATTACAGGTCGTATTCGATAGCGCACGGGATTATACAATACTTCGCGCTGAGCGGAGTGGCGCTGGGCTTTGGCTTATAGTAAAAGCGTCCTCGAGCTCTGGCGCTCCGACGTCCGACCATGCATTGCCTCCCTCTCCGCCGCTCGCTCTCCATTCTCTTTCTGACCGTCGCCCTGCTGGCAGGCTGCCGCTCCCCTCAGGTGAGCGGGGCAGATATCACGATTCGCGTGACCGCGGACGGTGAGACGCGCAACCTAACCGTTCCGGCCGGAAGCACCGTGACCCAGGCGCTCCAGCTCGCGGGCCTGACCGTGGGCAGCCTGGATCGCACCGATCCGCCTGCCTACACGGTTCTCGGCAATGGCAATAGCGTCGAGCTGACCCGCGTGGAAGAACTTTTTGAGACCGAAGAGCAGATCATCCCGTTCGAGCGTCAGGTGGTCCGCAACGAATCGCTGCCGGAAGGGGAAACGCGGCTCGTGCAGGCGGGCGTCAACGGCCGCGAGGAGCTGACCTACCGGCGTGTGCTCGAAGACAAGGTGGAAATCAGCAAGTCAATCGTCAAGCGCGTAACCCTGCAGGAAGCCATCCCGGAGATCATGATGGTCGGGGCGCAATCCTCCTTTGCGCCGCTGCCCATCCCGGGCAAGCTGGTCTATCTGGCGGGTGGCAATGCCTGGATGATCGATACCTCTACAGCCAACCGTACCGCGTTGGTCACCACTGGTGACCTCGACGGGCGCATTTTCGAGCTGGCGCCCAACGGCAATTATCTGATCTTTACCCGCAAGTCCACCAAGCCGGCCGCTAAAGAGATCAATACCCTGTGGGCAGTCCGCACGAATCCCGTAGGAAAACCGTTTACCACAGGGATCTCCAATGTTGTGCATTTTGCAGACTGGATTCCCAATACCAGCTCGATCGCCTACTCCACCGTTGAACCGCGCGCTGCCGCACCCGGCTGGCAGGCAAACAATGACCTGTACCGCTACAGCATCTCCACGGGTGAGCGCCGGAAGATCCTGGAGCCGAGCAGCGGAGGCGTGTATGGCTGGTGGGGGATGACGTTCGCCTTCTCTCCCGAGGGGCGCCTCGCCTACGCCCGACCGGATGGTATTGGACTCGTGGATCTGGACGGCAAGTATCTCAAGCCGTTGATCAGTATTACCCCCCTCAATACACACAGCGACTGGGCCTGGCTGCCTTCCATTGCCTGGGGCGCAGATGGAAAGACGTTGTATTTCGTCTCGCATGCGCCGCCGCCGAGCCTGGTTAGCGATGAAGACTCGCCGTTTTTCGATATCCAGGCCACTTCCTTTGAGAACAGTGCCATCGTGCCCATTGCCCAACAGACCGGCATGTTTGCATATCCGTCCGTCTCCTCCCTGCAATCCAGCTCGCGGGAGCGGCAGTACCAGGTCGCTTATCTGCAATCCATCTTCCCCTCACAGAGCGAGACGAGCCGCTACCGGCTCGTGGTCATGGACCGGGACGGCTCGAATCGCCGCAGTATCTTCCCGGCAAACGATGCGCCGGGCCTCGAGCCGCAGACTCCGGCGTGGGCGCCAGACGCCATCGACGGCCAATCCGGCGATTTCCTTGCGGTAGTCTATCAGGGGAACCTCTGGCTGGTGGACAGCGGCAACGGCCAGGCGTACCAGGTGACGGGCGATGGACTGGTCACGAGACTGGACTGGCAATGAAATCCCACGCTGCCCGCATCGCAATGAACGCGCGTGTGACAACGTAACCCACATTAGAGCGCTCGGCCTGCCTGGCGCCCGCTGAAGCGGGAATCCTCATCTGCCCAGCGCAAAAACAAGAGAGGAAATCAAATGCGTATCTTGATCACCGGAGCCGCGGGGTTCCTTGGCTCCCACCTGTGTGACCGTCTCCTTGCCGAAGGGCATCAGGTCGTTGGGCTGGATAATTTTGTCACGGGCCAGCGTGCCAACATCGCGCACCTGCTGGGGAATGACAACTTCTCTTTTCATAAGCACGATGTATCGAACTATATTTTCATCTCGGGCAAGGTGGACGCCGTTATGCACTTTGCGTCCCCGGCAAGCCCCAACCCGCTCTCTCCGCTGGGCTATTTCAACCTCCCGATCCAGACAATGAAAGCCGGCGCCCTGGGCACGCACAACTGTCTGGGGATGGCGCGATCGAACAAGGCGCGCTTCCTGCTCGCCTCCACCAGCGAGATCTATGGCGACCCGCTCGTGCACCCACAGACCGAGAGTTATGCCGGAAACGTGGATCCGGTGGGACCGCGGGCAGTCTACGATGAGGCAAAGCGTTTTGCGGAATCGCTCACCATGGCCTATCACCGCGCCCATAACGTCAACACGGGCATTGTGCGAATCTTCAACACCTACGGTCCCCGCATGGACCTGGAGGACGGCCGCGCCCTGCCCAACCTGCTGAAGCAGGCATTACTGGGCGAGCCGCTCACCGTCTATGGCGAGGGCAAACAGACGCGCTCGTTCTGTTATGTGGACGACCTGGTGGACGGCATTGTCAAGCTGCTGTATTCGGAGGAGCATCTGCCGGTGAACATCGGCAATCCGAACGAAATGACGATCCTGCAGTTTGCCGAGACCATCAACGCGATTGTCGGCAACGAAGCCGGACTTACCTTTGTCAAGGATGCGCGCAGCGTGCGCGATCCGCAGCGCCGCCAACCCGATATCACCCGCGCCCGCGAGATCCTGGGCTGGGAACCGAAGGTCACCCTGGAGGAGGGCATACGCAAGACGATTCCGTACTTCAAGGAAAAACTGGGAATTCGATGATTTTGACGGCGAACAAAGAACGAGAGCGTTTCATCAAGTTCGCCACGGTGGGTGCGATCGGTTCGGTGATCGATATCGCGATCATGAACCTGCTTACGCATCTGTTCAACATGCGGCTGGTCTATGCAGGGACCATCTCACTCATCTGTGCGATCATCAGCAACTTCCTGCTAAACCGCTACTGGACCTATCCCGACTCGCGCTCGCGGCACTTCCTGCACCAGCTCAGCATGTTCTTCCTGGTCAACCTGATGGGCATCGCCTTTCGCATTCCTATCCTGCACTTCGTCGAGCCGGTGATGCAGGGCGCCTTCGAGAACGTCGCGCACCTATCCAGCGGCGCGGCGGAAACCATTGCCAAGAATGCCACGCTCGCCTTCGCCATCGGGGTTGTAATGATCTGGAACTTTTTCATCAACCGCTACTGGACGTATAATGATATAGAGTAAAGGCACAGTCCCTCAGAGGAAGATCTATGTCTCAACATCGCATCATTCCAATCTATAGCTCACGCGGCGAAGTGGAAGCATTTCTGGTATTTCCTTATTTGTTCAACCGTAACGGGGAATGGATCGGCTGTGTCACACCCCAGCGAGAGGTCTACTCGGTGCTCGGGTACTATGTGGGATCGCTCACCAGCGATCCGCGCATCGTCCGCCCGCGCGCCGGGGAGGTGGACAGGCCGCGCCTGAAAGTGACTCCGCCTCCCGGGCGTCTGACCACGCCGGCAAACCTGCCGCTGGCTCCGTTGATGAGTGACCTCACCCACAGCCTGGTGGATGTGCTGGTCGAGGAGCCCGAGCGCCTCCACACCGTGGACAGCGGCGAGTTCCGCGAGGATCTGGATTGAAATCCAGGCTCGGGAAGGGCTGCCTCGGCGAGCATCCCGGAGGATGGATTACGACACGTTCACCACAGAGAACACAGAGCGCACGGAGCTTTCTTAGGGGGGTATCTCGGCGGTCTGTGCGTGCTCCCTAGTGAGACTATGGTACAAGCCCGCGAAATCAGACACTTCCCTGCTTCGCGAGGCTGCTCAGTCAAAACCTGGCATGGTAAACTCGTGGCAGGAACCCGTGCCATGACGAACACACTCGCCCCCAGGCCGATGAGCGCCTCGCGCATTACCCTCGCACAATTGATGCACCCCGAGCATGCCAATGTGCTTGGCAACGTCCATGGCGGCTGGGTGATGAAGCTCGTGGACGAAGCCGGGGCGCTGGCTTGCATGCGGCACGCCCAGCGCAAAGTGGTCACGGTTGCGATCGACTCCATGACCTTTCGCGAGCCCATCCGCATTGGAGACCTGGTCACGCTAAAGGCCGAGGTCTCGTACACCGGGCGCACCTCGCTGGAAGCCGCTGTGGAAGTGATCGCGGAGAACCCCGTGACCGGCGAGCAGACCCATACCAACACCGCCTACCTGGTCTATGTGGCGCTCGACGACGAGGGCAGGCCCACGTCCGTCCCCCCGCTGCTCGCCGAAACTGAGGAGGAGCGAGAGAAGCTGCGACGCGGGCAGGAGCGCCAGGAGCAAAGGCTGAAACGTAGATAGATGAGCTCCTGTCATCAGGACAACCGCCCCGACCATGACCGAACCCGAACTGACCCCCTCCCTCGAAACATCTGAGCCCAAGGAGCGCGTTGCGCACGCGTTCCGCAATCTGCGCGAGCTTGTAGATTATGTCGCCGGGAAAGCCCTTGCGCCGCTCCCGCCGGACGAGGGCCGCCTGACCGAGCCGCTCCCGTTCCCGTTCCTTGCCATTGTGGGCCAGCAGGAGATGAAGCTGGCGCTCCTGCTGGGACTGATCAACCCGAACGTCGGCGGCATCCTGTTGATCGGGCCGCGCGGCACCGCCAAGACCACTGCCGTGCGCAGCCTCCTGGACCTGCTTCCGCAGGTGGACCGCAGCACCTGCCTTTATGGCTGCCTGCCAGAAGATGTCGAGATCGGCGGCATCGATGCCGTCTGCCCGGATTGCGCCAGGAAATATGGCGAAGGCGTCCCGCTCACCGCCCCCGACAAGGTCCGGCTGATCGAGCTGCCGCTGAACGCGCGCATCGAAGACGTGGTTGGCACGGTGGACGAACGCGCTGCCCTGCACGACCGCATGCGCGTGCGGCGCGGAATCCTGGCGCAGGCTGACCGGAATCTGCTCTACATCGACGAGATCAACCTGCTGGGCGATGACATCGTGGACTCCATCCTCGATGCCGCCGCCCAGGGATCCTACACCGTGCGGCGCGGTCCGATCGCTGCGACCTACCGCTCACGGTTCGTGCTGATCGGCTCGATGAACCCGGAAGAAGGCCGCCTGCGTCCCCAGATCCTGGACCGCTTCGGGCTACGCGTCATCGTGCACGGGCTCGAAACTGCCGCCGAGCGCCTGGAAGCCTATCGCAGGGTCCAGGCGTATCTCGCCAACCCGCGCC
>DAITPI010000256.1:0-6550 GCA_036833655.1 Anaerolineales bacterium
CTCTTCCGGAGCGATGTCTTCCGCCCCAGGTTTAGGGATGGCTGCTGCCGGAGGATAAGGTGGTGCCTTTTCGAATGGTGAAGCCGAGCGATGAGGACAAGCTGGTGCTGAGCGAAGATATTGGTGAGTTCGAGAAGTTGCCGCCCTTTGAGGAAACCCATTTCGTCCGCGCAAGCGATGACAATCCCGCCGACCCGACTCCCGCGGCTGACCCGGCCTATCGTTATACTCCCGCCTTTTACTGGTATCCATCGCAGACAAATGTCGGCTATCCAGGAATGGGCTTCGGGTATTATGATTACCCTTCCACAAAGACCCAGCGCAATATCCCTGAAAACACGGTCGCTTTGAAAGAGGGGGCGGATGTTATCAGCTCCGATGGCGAGCATGTCGGCGAGGTGGAGCGCCTGATTATCGAGCCTGAATCCGGCAAAGCCACACACTTCGTGATCTCCGAGGGCCTGCTCTTCAAAGATCGCAAGCTGGTCCCTGTGCACTGGGTGAAATCGGTGGAGGAGGACCAGGTCCATCTGACTGTGCCAGCGCGTCTGCTGGAGCGCCTCCCGGCGTACCACGAACGCAGCTGACGAGCCAACATTGCTCGCATACATAAATATAGATGCATGGTAGAGCCCGGCGGTGGGACTACTGTCCTATTGCCCTGCCCCGGGCAACTTGCGCGCTTCTCCGTCAAAAGCATGTATACTTGGGTCCATACGAACCAACTTGGTTCTTCCCAACGTTCAAAAAGTACGAATAGAGTACTGCAAGGCTCTGCTGCAAGCAGGCAGGTTTGAGCCGAGCTAGATTTAGGTTTATATTTCGTGGATGAATCGTCATGCCAAACTGGTATCTGTTTCAAAGCAAAACTCGAAAGGAAGACCTAGTGTGCGAACAGCTTCGCATGCGTGAGATCGAGATCTTCTTCCCTTCGATTCGTGTCAAGCCGGTTAACCCCCGTTCTCGTAAGATCAAGCCGTATTTTCCCGGTTATGTCTTCGGGCGCGTGGAGCTCTCCGAAGTTGGCCGCTCCATCCTGGACTGGATCCCGGGTGTGATTGGGCTCGTCAGTTTTGGTGGGGAACCGGCTACTGTGCCGGATGAGCTCATCACGACCCTGCGCCGGCATGTGGAGCTGGTCAATGCTTCCAACGGCAACGAGACGGGGAAATATCGCCCCGGCGATCTGGTCGCCATCCATGGGGGTCCGTTTGCAGGCTACGAGGCAATCTTTGATGTGCACCTGCCGGGACGAGATCGGGTCGAGGTCTTGCTGAAGCTGTTACGGGGCCATCAGATCCGCGTCGAGCTGCCCGCCGATTACATTGCTTTGAAGGATGAAGCCTCCCGGTCCAGGAATGGGTCGTCTGATAAGGGTAGGTGAGGTTCGCTCTCTGTCTGTGAATCGGCTTTAAGTACGGGAGCGCCGCGTGCAGCGGCGCTCTCTTTTTGAGCCTGGGGAATTGAGGTAGCAATAGGTCACGCAGAAGCGTGGCCTGCACACGTTATCGCGAGACCAGATAGAGCAATCGCAGGATTTTCAGCTCGTCATAAGTCAAAGCGCCGTGCAACCGGTCATAGACCGGCTTGAGAAAGTCTGTCCCCTGCTCTGCAAACACGGCAAAGGCAGACTGTCTTTGCCCGGGCGTGACGGTAACAAATGCTTCGAGATCGTCTCCCCGGCGCAAGGTGTTGCCCGCCATCAGGTAACGGGTCAGGTGGTCAAGGATGGTGCCGGCTGTGACGCCGTATCTTTCCATCAGGCTCTGGATCGTTTCACCCGCATTATAGGCTTGTGCCACGAGAACGTAGCGGCGGCCAGAGTCGCTCTTCTCGCGCCTCGTCTCCTTCTGAGACTCCTGCAACTCGTGCTTCTGACAGTATGCCCGGATAACGTCCAGGAACGCATCGCCGTACTGGCGCGACTTGACCTGTCCTACGCCCGAGATACTGAGAAGGCTTGCCATAGACTGAGGATAATATGCCGCCATCTCGATCAACGTCCGGTCCGAGAAGATCACATAGGGAGGCACGCCGGTTTCATCTGCCATTTCCTTGCGTTTCTGGCGGAGCAGAGCAAAGAGGGCGTTGTTGTATTCCATTTCATCTTTCTTGCCTGCTTTCTTCGCTCGTTCTGCCTCCTGCAACACGCCCATGATCTTCTCCCGCCTCTGCAACGCTTCCAGCGCCCGGGGCGTGAGGCCCAGCGTGTGGTATTCACCTTCCTGGCTCAGATAGCCCATGCTCAAAAGCTGGCGCGCAATGTGCATCCATTGCTTCCTGGTCAATTCAGTGCCAATGCCATACGTGGATAGCTTGTTGTGTTCCCAGCGCAGAACCTTCTCATTTTCCGAGCCGAGCAGAATATCGGCAATGTGACCTGCGCCAAATTTCTCGTCGGCGCGCCTGACGCAGGACAGGAATTTCTGGGCATAGATCGTGATGTCTGTCAGTGGCGTAGGGGTGGAGGTGCAGTTATCGCAGTTGGAGCAACTCTCGGCGGAGACCGATTCGCCGAAATAGTTGAGCAGCGGCTTCCGGCGGCAGCTCGTCTCGTCCTCGGCGTAACGCACGATCGCACCCAGGTGCTGGACCGCGACGCGCTTCTCGTTGCCCGTCTTCTGGTCGATGAAGTAGTTGAGCTTGGCAACGTCCGAATAGCTGTAGAGCAGGAGACAATGGGCGGGCAAGCCGTCCCGTCCCGCCCGGCCGATCTCCTGGTAGTAACCTTCGATGCTCTTGGGCAGATCGAAGTGGATCACGAAACGGACATTGGGCTTGTTGATGCCCATACCGAATGCGATCGTGGCGACGATGATCTGGGCATCGTCGCGGATGAAGGCTTCCTGATTCCGGCGCCGATCCGAATCCTCGAGCCCGGCGTGGTAGGGGCGCACGGAATATCCCTTTGAGGCGAGAACGTAGGCGAGCTCGTCCACCTGTTTGCGCGAGAAACAATAGACGATGCCAGACTGCTCTTTGTAGCGCTCCAGCATCTCGATCGTCTGCGCGACGGGGTCTCGTTTGCGGACGACCTCGATGTAGAGATTCTCGCGGTTGAAGCTTGCAACGAATTCATTGGTGCTAGAAAACTTGAGTGTGGTCCGGATATCCTGCCGGACCCGCGCGGTGGCGGTCGCCGTCAGCGCCAGGCAGACGGCCTCCGGGAATCTCTTGCGGACCTCGACCAGCTGCCGGTACTCGGGTCGGAAGTCGTGACCCCATTCGGAGATGCAGTGCGCTTCGTCGATGGTGAGCAGTGCCACTTTCACACTCGCCAGCAAAGCCAGGATGCGCGGGGTCAGGAGCGTCTCCGGCGCGACGTAGAGCAGCCTCACCTCACCGCGCTTCACATACTCCATGTTCTCCTGATACTCCTGCGGGCTCAGGGAGCTGTTGAGAAACAGGGCCGGCACGCCATAGGCGCGCAGCTGCTCCACCTGGTCCTTCATCAGGGAAATTAGCGGCGAGACGACGACCGTGAGTCCCTCGAAGAGCAGCGAAGGGATCTGGTAACACAGCGACTTGCCTCCGCCAGTGGGCATGACGGCGAGCGTATCGCGCCCTGCCAGCACATTCTCGATGACCTCACGCTGCAGCGGGCGGAAGCTGTCATAGCCAAATGTGTTCTTCAGGATGGATTCGGGTGTGAGGAGACTTTCGAGAGGTGCCATTGCCTGTTCCAGAAACGAGATTGGTTGATTATACAACCGCTATCGGCGCACACGACAAAACCGCCCTGTCAATTTTGACAGGGCGATCCCGATCTGGTGAAGATCTCGCATCACGAACGGCGCTCGATGATCATGCGGAAGCCGGACGCCAGGCGCGGTGCGTATTCCCGGGTTATTTCTCGTCTTCCTCAGGATCTATCTCAGGAGATGTCCCCAGCCCTTTCCTGAATTGTCGGATGCCTTCGCCAAGTTCCTGGCTGATTCTGAGGATCCGGCCGGGGCCGAAGATCAATAACACGACGACGAGAATAATGAGCAGCTCGGGTGCGCCAATATCCATTGGAGAAATTCCTTTCGAAGAGAGTGTGATAGGTGAACTATGGTTGAGCAGCGAGTCTGGCGGTCAATGTCTCTGCAAAGTCAAGGATCTGCTGCTTTTCCGCTTCAGCCGCCTGTTGACTGCCCCGGCCATTCAAATAAAGCCGGGTCGTCACACTGCCGGTTTGCGATTGCTCCTGGCGGTCGTAATTGACAGGACTGTATTGAGCGATCCACTTCTGCACCTGCGAGCGCTCAGTACTGTTCAGGGCATATTGTTTTTCCACCCCGCCGCAGTTCGAAAAGACGGCATTTCCCGCAGCGCTGATGGTCAGGTCTTCACACGAGCTTCCGTTCTCCCGGTGGAAAACGAGGATGCGGGCAGCGGTGCCCGGCGTGGCTTGCCCCGCGCTGCCGGGCTTCACGCCGCTCACGCGCAGGAACAGGCTCAGTACCATCGCCAGCAGCGTCAGGACATAAAAGATTCTCAGCCTGCCGGAGGAATTTGTTTCCGGCTTATTTTTCCGGGAGACACGATTGCCAGATCGAATATTTTTGGTCATGGTTTTCAAGCAGGTGACCGGGGCAACCCGCACGGGCTGCCCCAATCAGAGTTTGCTTCAGCAAAGGAAGCTTGATTCTTATTGACCCGGATGAACGGTAATGTCAGTCTCTGCCCCCGCCCGCAGGACAGTCAGGGTGAGATCCTGGTTCGAGAACAGCTGCGAGAGTGCGGCTTTCAGCTCTTCGATGCTGGTGATCGGTTGCCCGTTCACAGCGGTGATCACGTCGCCGCCCACCGTCACCTGCTCGCCATCCAGCGTAACGGTCTTGTCGCCACCACGGAGTCCGGCGGAATCGGCAAGGCTGCCCGGCTGGACTTCTTCCACCAGCACACCTTGCTGTCCGTTCGGCAGCTGCATCTCCCTGGCAATGGACTCATTGACGGTAACTCCCGCAATTCCCAGGCGAACGCCACGCTGATTGCTGCTGGCACGCTCCTGTGTAGAGGGACGGGCTGCCAGGGTCACATCCAGCGTTTGCTGTTTGCCATCGCGCAGGATAGTGAGCGTCACGTTTTGATCCACTTTCGTGCTGCGAGCCAGGTACGCAATCAGATCGTCCATCTGCAACACCTTCTGGTTATCGATGGCTGTGATCACATCGCCGCCCACGCTCGCCTTCTGGCCGTCGATGGTGACCTGCTGGTCGCTGCCGCGCAAGCCTGCGTTCTCTGCCGGGCTATTGGGCATGACTTCCTCGACCAGCGCGCCTCGCTGGCTGGCATCCAGTTTCATGGCTTTTGCCAGGTCCGGGACTAACGTCGTGCCGCTGATGCCCAGCCACGAGTGAACATACTTGCCGTCCTTGATCAATGCCGGGACCACGTTCTTGACGATGGCGGCCGGGATGGCGAAGCCTACACCCGCATTGGCGCGGACCGGCGACTCGATCGCCGAGGTCACGCCCAGCACCTGCCCCTGAACGTCCATCAAGATACCGCCGGAATTCCCCGGGTTGATCGGGGCATCGGTCTGGATGATGTCCGGGATGGTATAGGACTGCAGGGAGGTCTCGTCCGTGGGGAGCGAACGGCCGACGGCGCTAATGATGCCCGTGGTCATGGTACCTTCCAAACCGAACGGGTTGCCGATCGCGATCGCCATCTCACCCACCTTGATCGAGGCAGAATCCGCCATTTGCACGGGGTGTAGCTGAGACGAAGGCACATCCACCTTGAGCACAGCCAGATCGCTATCCGGGTCGGCGCCCACCAGTGTTGCCGGCACGATGGTCCCGTCACTGAAGGTCACCTCGATCTTGTCGGCGCCTGCAACGACGTGGTTGTTGGTCACGATGTGACCGTTCTGATCCCACACAAAGCCGGAGCCAAGCGCGCTCTGGTATTGCTGCTGGGGCTGCTGGTCCTGTGGCAGGTTAAAGAATGGGAAGCCGGGGATCTGGGTCGTATCCGGGCTGGACACGTTGACCTTCTCCACCACCCGGATATTCACGACGGACGGGCTGACGCTCGTGTAGATTTTTTCCAGGGTGCCCTGATACGCCGCGAGCAGGTCTCCCGAACCTGTATCGGGAATGGTCCCGACTGAGGGGGTCGGCGCGCTCTGCAGGGGCGCCGTCAGCGTAGGCGCCAGGTGAATGCCCACGCCATCTGTCGTCCCCGCGACGCTTCCACAGGCGGACAGCAAGAGCATGCCCAGGACGAGCAGGGTCGAAAATAAAACAGTTCGCTTTTTCATACGTTACTCCTTCTTTCTGGTATCTGGTCCAGAGACTCTGGATCAATACGACCCGGATCATACGTCGCATAGCGTTCTTTGACTTTACAGGAAGAATAAGCGAACCTTATGGTTGCCTTAAGACGCAGAACAGCCTTGCGAGAGACGAGCCACGCAAGGCTGAGCTTTCTTGTTGTGAGTCTTGCTTATACGGGGATTTGCAAAATGAATCGGCTGCCCGCCTCGGGCTGGCTGTTCACCCTGATCTCCCCCCCGTGGGCTGTGACAATATCGCGCGCGATGCTCAGCCCCAGCCCC
>DAITPI010000257.1:0-6540 GCA_036833655.1 Anaerolineales bacterium
CGTCGCTGACCAGCTCGCTGTGCTCGATGGTCACTTCACGCAGGTCGGCGTATTTTTCGGACTGGTCGACGCGCAGCGTGCCGCTGATCTCTGCGACGATGGCTTCACCCTTCGGCTGCTTGCGGGCTTCGAAGAGCTCCTCCACGCGCGGGAGACCGGTCGTGATGTCTGCGCCGCCGGCTGCCACACCACCGGTATGGAAGGTGCGCAGCGTGAGCTGTGTGCCCGGCTCACCGATGGACTGCGCCGCCACGATACCGACGGCGGAACCCAGGTCCACCATGGTGCCGCGTCCCAGGTCGAGACCGTAGCACTTGGAGCAAATGCCGTGCTGTAATTCACAGGTCAGCGGCGAGCGGACTTTCACTTCCTCGATGCCCGAGGCGGCAATGCGGCGCGCCATCTCCTGGTTGATCACATCGTTGTATTCCCCCATAACCTCACCGGTCTTCGGGTCGATCACATTTTCTGCCAGCAGGCGGCTGTAGAGGCGGCTGCTCAAGGACTGACCAGCCACATCGTCGCGCCGGCGGATCACGACGCCATCGTGTGTGCCGCAGTCGTGCTCGTTGATGATGATGTCCTGGGCAATGTCCACGAGGCGGCGGGTGAGATAACCGGCATCTGCCGTACGCAGAGCGGTATCTGCCAGACCCTTGCGCGCGCCGTGCGTGGAGATGAAGTATTCCTGCGCCGTCAGCCCTTCGCGGAAGTTCGAGCGGATGGGCATCGGGATGATGCGCCCGGACGGATCGGCCATGAGGCCGCGCATCCCTGCCAGCTGCGAGATGGTGGAGAAGCCACCCTTGGTCGCGCCGGAGGATGCCATGGTGGAGAGGTTGCCATCCGGATCCATGTGCTTTTTGACGGCTTCCGCCACCCGGTCGGTCGTGCCCTGCCAGATTTCGATCTCGCGCTCGTTCTTTTCCTGCTCGGTCAACAGACCGCGGCGGAAGTCGCGCTGGACCAACTCCACAGCCTTGAGCGATTCTTCGATGATGCCCTTGCGCTCCGGCGGGATGGAAATATCGGCGACTGCCAGCGTGGTGCCCGAGCGCATTGCATATTCGAAGCCCAACGCTTTGATCTTGTCGGCGACATCGGTCGTCTTCTCCTGACCCGAGATCTCATACACATCGGCGATCAGGTCTTTCACGCCGCCCTTGTCCAGCTTCTCGTTGACGAACTGGACTTCCGAGGGCAGGATGCGGTTGAAGAGCACGCGCCCAACGGTCGTATCGATGATGCGAGTTTCGGGTTGCGACAGGCGATCGCCTTTGTCGTTGTACCAGGTCGCGGCGCGCAGCTTGATCTCGGAGTGGACTTCCACCTGATCGAGCGAATACGCCATCTCGACTTCATCCATATCGGCGAAGGCACGTCCATCGCCCTTGTGGTTGGCTTTCTGTTTCATGGTCAGGTAATAGACACCCAGGACCATGTCCTTGGAGGGGGAAATGATCGGCTCGCCATCCGCCGGCTTGAGCAGGTTCTTCGAAGCCAGCATCAGCTCGCGCGCTTCCTGGACGGCCTTCTGGGAGAGCGGAACGTGCACAGCCATCTGGTCGCCGTCGAAGTCTGCGTTGAAGGCGGTGGTGACCAGCGGGTGAAGCTGGATCGCCGAGCCTTCGATCAGGATCGGCTCGAACGCCTGGATGCCCAGACGGTGCAGCGTCGGCGCGCGGTTCAGGAGGACGGGTCGTTCGCCGATCACACCCTCCAGCGCTTCCCAGACCTCGGGGCGGTTGCGCTCGATGAGCCGGCGCGCGCCCTTGACGTTGGCGGCATAGTTGTTCTGTACCAGGCGGGCGATGACGAACGGGCGATACAGCTCGAGCGCCATGCTCTTCGGCAGACCGCACTGGTAGAGCTTGAGCTGCGGACCCACCACGATCACGGAACGACCGGAGTAGTCCACGCGCTTGCCGAGCAGGTTGCGGCGGAAGCGTCCCTTCTTGCCCTTGAGCATGTCGCTCAACGACTTGAGCTCGCGGCGGCCGCGGCGGCTGAGCGCCTTGCCGCGTTGCGAGTTATCGATCAGGCTGTCCACAGCCTCCTGGAGCATGCGCTTCTCGTTGCGGATGATAACATCGGGCGCGCCGAGCTCGAGCAGTCTCTTCAGGCGGTTGTTACGGTTGATCACGCGGCGATAGAGGTCGTTCAGGTCGGAGGTCGCGAAACGACCGCCATCCAGCTGCACCATCGGGCGCAGGTCGGGCGGGATCACCGGCAGGACGGTCAGGATCATCCACTCGGGGCGGTTGCCCGAGCGGCGGAAGGCTTCCACGACCTTCAGGCGGGTGGTGGCTTTCTTGCGCTTCTGCTTCGACTTGGTGGTCCGCACTTCCTGCCAGAGTTCTTTCGCCAGCGTATCCAGGTCCAGGCGCTCGAGGATGTCATAGAATGCCTCGGCGCCCATGTCGGCGCGGAAGACCTGACCCCAGCGCTGCTTGAGCTCACGGTAGCGGCTCTCGCTCAGGAAGGTGAACGGGCGCAGCTCCATCAGCTCGTCGCGCATACGCGAGGACTGGTTGGAAGAGGCGGAGGTCTGATCTTCCAGCTGAGAGCGCAAAGATTCCATCTGCATGTCGGCATCAGCCTTGATCCGACCTGCGTCCATCTTGAGGTCTTCCAGCTCCTTGGCACGCTGGTCCTTCATCTCGTTCTCGATGGTCTCGAGGTTCTTCTGGACGATCTTCTGGACCTGGGTCAGGTGCTTGGCAGCGACCTTGTCGCCAGCGTCGATGAGCTTCTCGTCGGTCAGCTCGAAGACGACCGCTTTCTTGGCGGCTTCGCCCATCTGGCCCTGCAGGAGCTTCTCGAGCCTTTGACCTTCCTTGATCACCGGGTCGAGCTTTTCGGCGATGGCTTCATCGTAGCCCTGTTCCAGGCTGGAGGTTTTCTGCTTGATATCGTTCAGCATGTGATCGCGCTTGGTCTTGACTTCGGCGATCTTCGAGTTGATATTGGTTGCCTGCTCGCGCTCGGAGACAGTGATCTCATCCTCGATGCGCTTGAGGGCTTTGTTGCGGGCTTCCTCGTCCACATAGGTCACGATGTACTGGGCGAAGTACAGCACGCGGTCGAGGTTGCGGCGCGAGATATCGAGCAGCATGCCGAGATAGGAAGGGATGCGGCGCGTATACCAGATGTGCGCGACCGGTGTAGCAAGCATGATGTGGCCCATACGCTCGCGGCGGACCGCGGCGCGGGTCACTTCGACACCACACTTATCGCAGACGATACCTTTGTAGCGGGGGTTTTTGTACTTTCCGCAGTAACACTGCCAGTCCCGCTGCGGACCGAAAATGGCTTCACAGAACAGACCATCTTTCTCAGGGCGCAGGCGGCGGTAGTTGATAGTCTCGGGTTTCAGCACCTCACCATACGACCATGACAGGATGGTCTGGGGCGAGGCTAAGCTGATGCGTAATGCGGTCAGTCCCTTGGTTTCCACTTGTAGCTCCTCTAAATTCTAGGAAGAATTACATCGTGAGCCTGTCTCTGCACAGCGTGAGCGTATAGTCGGCTCGTACGAGAGACAAACAAAGGCAAGCGCTCCGAGAGTTTTCTCTCAAGCGCTTGCGAAGTTTTTGCTCGTTTTTCTATATGCAACGCCTAAATTATACGCAGAACAAGGGGTTGAGTCAAGTGAATTTCGTAAGTTTTACATTAGATTCAGGGTTTTAGACCCTAAAGGTTTTTTGTGCAAAACAGGCTCCGGGATAGACAGGCAACCAGACCAAAAAACATGTTTCCGGTTGCAAGGAGACCTTTAGGGTCTTTGAATGGGTCAGGACAACAAGCCTCGGGCGAAGGCGAGAACGCCCTGGATATCGTTGAAATTGGTGACCATGCCCACCGAAATCCGCACGGCGCCCGAGGATTTGCCGTCGATACAGTGGCGGAAATCGTCCACGCTGAGGCGGTCTTCGTGTCCGGGCTGGGTGAAGCATACGTCCAGCTCCACCCGGGAGATGCCGAGCGCCACCTCGCCGGCGCCGGGGTTGCAGAAACAGCCAGTCCGCAGGGAGATATTCGCTTCGTTTGCCTGCTGCTCGATGAAGCGGTGGTCCAGCGGCTTGTCGTTCCGGTCGTAGAAATTGACTGTGACCGCGCCGCCGCGGCGATCGAGCGTGGTCGGACCGTAGACCCGGACCAACGGAACGCCGTTGCTGTGCTTGAGCGCGACGAGATTTTTCAGCAGCCATCCCGTCAGCGAGCAGACCCGCTCGTGGATCACATCGTAGCCGATCGATTCGATGTGTTTCAGCCCGATCTCCACAGCCGGGATGTTGAGATAATCAATGGTCCCATCCTCGAACGCGGAGGCGCCCTCCGCCAGGTAATACCGGTCGCCCTGCACGGAAGCGACCGTGATGGTGCCGCCCGCGAACCAGGGACGGTGCAGCTTTGCCAGCGCCTCCCTGCGGGCGATCAATGCCCCGATGCCGGTGGGATACCCGAACATCTTATAAAAAGAGACCGGCACGAAGTCTGGCTTGACCAGGCTGAGGTCCAGCCGGTTGGTGGGGACGAACGCGGCGGCGTCGAGCAGCACGTCCCAGCCATGCTGGTGCGCCTGCTCGATCCACTCCAACGGGTGCTGCACCGACGAGAAGTTGGACTGGGCGGGATAGGCGAAGAGGTTGTGCCCGCTCCCTGCAGGCCGGGCAAGCTCGCGGCGGAGCCCGGACTCGTCCACGCGCATATCGGGCAAGGCGATCGGGATGTAGGTCACCTCGGCGCCACGGGCGTGGGCGAACTCCCGGATCCCGTTGACAGAGTTGTGGTTATCGAACGTGAGCAGATAGCGGCCTTTTGGGAAGGGATAGGACTCGCCCACCAGCTTCAGGGCGCCACTGGCGTTCGGTGTAAAGATGGCGAGATATTCCTCCGGATCGGCGTTGAAGAATTTCAACACGTACTCGCGGGCGTGTTCTATTAGCTGCGTGGCAGCCTGGGAGGTAGGATTGCTGGAATGGGGATTGCCGAAGACATGCTCGGCAAGCAGCCTGTTGTGGCGGCGGAGCTGGGATTCGGCATAGAGTCCGCCGCCGGTGTAATCCAGATAGATATGCCCGCCGAGATCCAGGCGCGCATATTCGGTGGCGCGCAGATCGTCAAGGATGTGCGTGGTGGGATAGGCAGGATAGACTCTTAGAAAAGAGACAAACTCGGGATCGGGATTCGCCATAAGGCCTCCAGGGCAATTTAACCACAGAATCTACCTCGCGCTGAGCGGAATGAGCCGATAGGCAAACGTACACCAAGTGCCTTGTTCAAGTACGTTTATTGCAAGAAATAATTGTTTCTCAGTACGCACGCTTCGACTTCAGGGCTGAAAATCACAACCCCTCCGCTACCCTGCGGGCACGACACTCCCCGGCACTCCCTGGCACCGACCGCGCACCCCGCACAATCATACTGTGCGGGGCAGGTGGCAGGTGTGCACTCGGGGCAAGTGTGCACCCGATTTGCTTGGCAAATCGTGCGGATGCAGTGCCGGTGTGTCAGCGCGGAGGGGGAATGTATAATTACCTTATGCCTCGCATTTGTATCGTGCCGCGGGTAGATGGGCGCGGTGGTGTGACCTCTTTCCGGCTTAAATTCGAAGAGGGGTTGCGCCTCCGGAGCCTGGAGGTCACCCATGATCCCGCCGAAGACGTGGATGCCATCCTGGTGCTCGCCGGGACCCGCCATCTGCTGTCTCTCTGGCAGGCGCGCCGGGTTGGAAAACGCATCGTCCAGCGCCTGGACGGCATCAACTGGGTGCACCGGGCGCGCTGGGCGGGTTTGCGTTATACCGTGCGCGCGGTCTATGGTAATGCGAACCTGGCGTTCATCCGGCGGCGCCTCGCACAGCACGTGATCTATCAAAGCCAGTTCATCAAGCGCTGGTGGGAAGACTGGTACCGTCCTGCCCGCGTCCCGGATACTGTGATCGTCAACGGTGTGAACCTCGACCGCTATACACCGCACGGCTTGCACGAGCGTCCAACCAGTCACTATCGTCTGCTGGTGGTGGAAGGCAGCCTGGCAGGCGCGCAGAACTCCGGGTTGTTCCATGCGGTCGAGCTTGCCCGGTCCCTGGCGAAGAAATTCAAGATCGAATTGATGGTGGTGGGGCGCGTGGATAATCGCTCCCGATACAAGCTGCAAAACCAGACCCTCTTTCGAATGCGGTTCATGGGCAGCCTGCCCGTAGAACAGATCCCATGGCTGATGCGCTCCTCGCATCTCCTGTTCTCCGCCGAGGTCAATCCGCCCTGTCCGAATTCAGTCATTGAAGCGCTGGCATGCGGGCTCCCGGTCGTCGGGTTCGACACCGGCTCGCTCCCCGAGCTGGTGCAGGGGGACGCCGGGAGACTGTCTCCCTACGGCGCCGACGAATGGAAATTGGAACCGCCGGATATCCAGTCCCTGGCAGCTGCTGCCACAGAGGTCCTGCAGGACCAGCCGCGCTTTCGCAAGGCGGCGCGCGAGCGGGCGGAGGCAGGGTTGGGTGTGGATACGATGGTGGAGGAGTATTTGAAGGTG
>DAITPI010000258.1:0-6510 GCA_036833655.1 Anaerolineales bacterium
CCGCCAGCTCGAGTGCGTTCAACGCATTGCGGGCGTCGCCGCTTGCCATCTCGATCAAGTGGTTACGCGCGTCGGCGTCGAGGAGGAGGCGCTTGTTCCCGTAGCCGCGTTCCTTGTCAGTGAGGGCGCGGTCGATCAGGATGCCGGTCTCCTCCTGGTTCAGGTTGCGCAGCTGGAAAACCCGCGAGCGTGAGATCAAAGCTTTGATGACTTCGAAATAGGGGTTTTCAGTTGTTGCCCCGATGAGCGTCACTACGCCCGCCTCCACGTGCGGCAGCAGCGCGTCCTGCTGGGCTTTGTTCCAGCGGTGCACTTCATCGACGAACAGAATAGTACGCTCGTTATGAAGACGTCGCCGTTCGAGAGCTTCGTCGATGATGACCCGTAGGTCCGCTTTGCCCGCCAGGATAGCAGAAATGGTAACGAAGCGGCTTTTGGTGGTGTTCGCGATGACCTGCGCCAGGGTGGTCTTGCCCGTGCCGGGTGGTCCCCACAGGATAATCGAGGAGAACAACCGGTCGGCTTCGATGGCGCGGCGGAGAAGCTTTCCTTCTCCGACGATATGCTCCTGCCCGATATATTCATCCAGTGTGCGCGGGCGCATGCGCGCTGCCAGGGGCGCCTCCTGTTTCATGCGCTCCTGCATGGCATGGTCGAAGAGATCAGACATAGGATGATTATAAGAGAAAAAGGGCTGTGCGAGACAGCCCTTCGGGTCAAACAGCGAAACTGGCTTCTACTTTCCGTCCTTCTCGGCGGGGTTGGCGCCGGTCCCCCGCAAATTGACCACTCTCTTTAAGACATCAAACCAGAACGGGGCGCCCTGCCTGGCAGCCAGAGCCGTGATAAAGATGCCAGCCAGCTTAACAGCCAGATTATTCTGGTTGGTGGGTTGAGGTGGCACAAAGCAATACGGAGTTCCCACAACCGGAATGCCGAAGGCCTGACCCACGCTGGGGAACAATTTGCAGTTCTCATCGTAAAGTGCCGAGCCCTGGCTCCGGTTGATACCCCAGCCCACGGGCAGCGTAAGCCCGGTAAACTGGTTCCTGAAGTTGCGCAGGGCTTCCTCCGGATTGGTTTCCATTTGATCTTGCGGAAGCTCGAAGTTGGCAGCATTCTCTGCCAGCACCTGCCGGACCGAAGGCTCACGCCAGAGGTAAAGCGTCAGGTCAATCGAATCGACATTAACAAGCAGGGCGACGATAAACCCGATCAAGAGTGCCATGGACTGTGAATAGCGCTTGAACACCCCACTGACCCGGTCCATCGATCCGTCGAACCAGCTCTCTACGTTCTGCCTGGCTTTGGCAAGTTTCGACTCTCCCGCACCGACATATTCATCGATATTGAGCAACAGCGCATTGAGGGTTTGATTCACCTCCGGGCTGATGACGCTCAGCGCCGCGATACCACGCCGCAGGTTAGTGAAGGCATCGGCGCCGCGCGGGGCGTCTTTGTTCTTGAGTAGGTCATCGATCTCATCCTTGCGCTGGTTGGCTTCCTGCAGTGCTGCATCGATCAACGGGCTAAGCACAGGATACTTCAGGGCGAATTCTTCCGCTTTCTTCTTGAGAGCCGCCAGTGTCCTTTTCGTAAAGGCTGTGCCTGCCTCGGTGGCAGCGGCGCTGCGGGCGAACTCGATCAGGATGTTGAGCTCCTGAATCACTGCCTGCTCGGGCGGTATTTTTCGATCGTTCTGGAGGTCATCCCGGATCTTTAGCAGACCTTGCTGGATCAGTGAGGACTCTGTGCCAGCCGTGATGGCAATATCAAAAAGAGCGAGGGAGAACTGTTGGGAAGGGATGTAAGAAGGTAGCTTGCGGAGCTCGTTCGTGAAGCCGCGCAGGATGGGGTAGCGATAGAACCATTTCGGGATGCGGGAGGGCTCGTTCCGTTTCTTCGCCGTTAGTCCCCGAATGACAGGATGGTCATAGAACTGCGCCTTCAGGTTGGGGTTGGCAAGCATTTCATGGATGGACTCTTCCAGATCCCGGGCGCGTTTATCGAGCCGTGTGTTGATCCATTCCTGGATTTGAATGATCGTCAGGCTGAGCACGATCCAAACGAATATCAAGCCAATTGCGACTTCGACAATGGCGCCCAGGTTCATGGAATCCTCCTGTTGTGAGAATGGATGGAACGGGCCTCAGCGGGAACCCGATATTGGCAGGGGAGCAGCGGGTTAGAAGGAAGCGATCGCCGTCCGCAGATCCGTAAAGGTGTCGATGTACATATCGAAGCCGCTGGTCTCGAAAGCGGTCCGGGCTTCGGGGGAGAGGTTAAGCAGTTTCAGGTGCGGAGACTTGTATGTGCCGGCGCTGATGCCTCTCTTCATCTGCTCGTCGCTCAGATCGGCATCCCGGTTTTGGGATCGCAGCTCGTTGAAGAGCGCATGCAGCGCACGCAGGCCGGCGCTGCTGACAAATGGTGCATGGGAAAGATCAACAAGGATGTAACGCGCCCCCTCGTCGATCAACTTTCTGGCGGTTGACTGGAATTGCTCATAGGTCGACGAGTCGATATTTCCATCCACATGCATGACAGTAACAGGAACGCGTCCATTTTCCGTTGATACTTTGATTTCCATGCTCTCCTCCGCGAGATAGTTTCCTCAGGTGTCTTGGGATAGAGATAGTATATAGAAGAGTGTCATAAATATCAAGCCCCGGTTGGAGCATTATGCATTCGGCGCCTCGACCCTCTGGCGGTTGTGTGACTGGTTGACGACATAAATACCGGCCAGCGCGATGACGCCGCCCACACCCTGCCAGATGCTGGGAATCTCGCCGAGCAGCGGGATCGCCAGCAGGGTGGTGATCACCGGCTGCAGGATCATGGTGGGAGAGACCACCGAAGCCGGCAGATGACCCAGTGCGTACGCAAGGGACATGTAGCCAACCAGCTGCGAGACGACCGCAGTCGCGAGAAACACGAGCCAGGTCTGTGCAGGGTATCCCGTGAGTGGATACTCGAGCAGGAGATTGGCGATCAACAGCGAGATACTTGCTCCGATGCCTACCAGCCAGATGTGACTGACCGGGTCGAAGTGCAGGCGGCTCCTCTCTGTGAAGAGGAAATATCCGCCATAGAAAAAGCCGGTAAAGACCGCCATGGTGTCCCCAACCCCGAAGCGCGGGTGGAGCAGAAAATCTGTGCCCATGATCAGCGCCGCGCCGAGCAGTGTGATGCCGAGCCCGCGCCAGAAGGCTGGCGTCAGCCTGTGTTTCAGGATCAGCCAGGTGCCCAGAGCAACCCACAGCGGGGCTGTGTTGCCCAGCAGGGTCGCGTTGGCGGCGGTGGTGTAGGAGAGGGAGGCGGTCCACAATCCAAGGTCACAGGCGGTAAACACGCCGGCAAGCAGAGGGAACAGGATCAGGCTCGAGCGGAGGGAAGAATTGGCCCGCAAGCGGGGTACGAAAAAAGGCAGCAATAGAAAAATCGAAAGGAATAACCGGTAAAAGGCGGTCACAGGTCCCGGCGCGTTTGCCCAGCGCACGAACATGGCGGAGAAGCTGAGTGCAAGGATGCCTGTGCCCAGCGCGAGATACGCAAGCAGGGTCTTATCCGCAGGACCACTACGCTGATTTTCAGGCATTGTGATGAAATCCGTGATGTCGACTACGTTGTGCTATTTACTGGACCTGGAGACGATCGAGGAGAGCAGGCAGCTCATAGAGCGTGGAGAGGCTGGCATCCGGCTGGACCGGCAACGGTTCCTCGCTGCGGCGGCCGGCGCGGCGGCTGAGCCAGATTGCGAACAAGCCCGCGTTTTGCGCGCCGCGGATATCGGCATCCAGGTTATCGCCGACCATGACCGCCTCGGAGGGCAGAAAATACCAGTTGGACAGTGCCAGCTCGAAGATGCGTGGGTGTGGCTTCCGGTAACTACAGGCGGCGGAGGTGAGGATGAAATCGAAGTAGCGGTCAATATCGAAGCGACGCGCCAGTTGCTGCACATCCTGGTCATCGCCTGCATTCGAGATCAGACCAAGGCGATAGCCATCTTCTTCCAGCTTTTGCAGGGTGGCTGGCGTATCCTCTTCCAGAACCCAGTTGGTCTGGGTAATGGCAAACAGGCGATCCAGCCCCGTGCGGATCACATTGTCGTCAACATCTCGGTAGCCTTTGTCCTCGAGCACATCTCGAAGGACAAAGGAATAACTTGTCTCCAGCAGATCCTTTTCACGTTGCTTGAAGTATTTATCCAGCCGCCTGCGGAACTCGCGCGGGAATGTCGACAGGTTCAATTCCATACCCTGCTCACGCAGGTAGGTTGTGAGCGCTTCATCTGCGAAGGCGGTAATACCCTCCCAGGCACCGCGTTCATACATTAACGTCCCGCCTAGATCGAAGATGACGGCACGAAGAAAGTTGCGAGGCATGGGCGAATTCTACAGCGAAATCACAGATCCGGGCACAGTGGTTACTTTTTCCCGTTGCCCTCTTCCGGTGCCGGTGCTCGCGGCGCCAGCGTGGTGACAAGTACCTTATCCACCCGGCGACCGTCCATATCCATGACCTCGAACTTCAAGCCGTGCCACTCAAACCGGTCCGTAGCCTGTGGCACCCTGCCAAGTGACATCATGACGAACCCGCTTAATGTCTCGTACTCATCTTCATGAGGCAAGACAGGCAGATCGAATATTTCCTTGAACTCATCGACCTCCAGCATGCCATCCAGCAGCCAGGAGCCATCCGGGCGTTGCGTCGCCTGCGGCTCCTCGATCTCCATCTCACCGACGATCTCTTCCAGGATGTCATTGATGGTGAGGAGTCCCTGCAGGGCCCCAAATTCATCGATGACGAGGAGCATATCGGTGCCCTTCTCCTTGAAGAGCTCGAGGGCGCGCGAAGCAAACATGGTTTCCGGTACAAAGAACGCCGGCTTCAGCACGTTCTTTAGAACGATTGGCTCGTTATTCAGGCTCTGGACAAGCAGATCCCTGGCTCTGACGATTCCCACAATAGCATCCAGCGAGCCCTGCCGCACGGGAAAACGCGAGAAATTGGAGTCAGCCAGCTTCTGGCGGATCTCCTCCACCGTATCGCTGATATCCAGCCAGATGACATCCGGGCGTGGCGTCATCAGGGAATACACGCGTTGGTCTGCCAGGCTGAAAACCCCTTCGACCATATCCTGCTCCGACTCTTCGAACACGCCAGCTTGCGTGCCCTGGTCGATCAGCAACTGGATCTCCTCCTCCGTCACCGGCGGGTCCGTGCTGACTTTGACGCCCATCATCCGCAGAACCGATTCGGTGGAGAAGCTCAGGAATCTCACAAATGGAGAAAAGAGCCGGGAGAAAAACATCATCGGTCCCGCAACAAATGACGAGACGCCCTCGGGGTCGCGCAATGCCAGACGCTTCGGGACAAGCTCACCCAGCACAAGGGATATATACGTGACCGGCAGCACGCCAATCAAAAGACCGATGAGGGTGCTGTAGGGCGCCAGCAACGGAAAATGATCGATCTCAGATTCGATCCAGACCCCCAGCGTCGCCCCGGTCAGGGCACCGATCAGCAGGTCGATCGTGGTAATTCCGATTTGAATTACAGACAGGAATTGGTTGGGGTTTTCGGTCAGCTTCAAGGCGACGCCCGCACGCTCATCGCCTTTGTTCAGCTCATTCTGTAGACGTGCCTTCCGGGTAGAAAGCAGGGCTGTCTCTGCCATCGCCAGCACGCCGTTGAGGAGCAGCAGCACAGCAATCGCGATCAACCCCGGAGTTAAATTAATTTCTAAGGGGATTTCTTCCATGATCCAATCAACTTTTCCAGCTTCCCTTTATTGTACTATGGATAAATGAATCTATCGCTATCTTGCTTGTTTCACAGCTCAGGAGGATACTTTGATACCTGTTCCCGCTTCCACTCTACCAATCACCCAGGTGGCCTGATCGACCGCCCGCGCGCGTGCCAGGAAGGCATCGAGGCTCTCGCGCGGCACACCCAGCAAAAGTCCACCGCTCGTTTGCGGGTCGAACAACAGCATCCGGTCAGGCTCGTTCAGCGCGTCGGGGAACTCGACCTTTGATTCAAAGTGCTTCATGTTGTCAAATGCGCCGCCCGGGAAAATGCCCTGCGCGGCGTAGTTGGGCGCGCTGGAAAGAAAGGGAATCTCCACAAAGTTCAAATGCAGGCAAACGCCGGAAGCCTCTGCCATTTCCATGCCGTGTCCAAGCAAGCCGTAACCGGTGATGTCCGTCCCGCCGCGCAAGCCGAATTCGACTGCCAGCCCGCTGGCGGTCTTGTTCAGCTGTTTCATCCAGGTGACAGCTTCGAGAACATCCTGCGTATCTGCTTTTTGCTGCTTCAGAGCCGTGGTGGTCACACCAAATCCAAGAGGCTTCGTCAGCACCAGCACATCGCCGATCCGGAGTCCGCCTTTACTCAACATCTTGCGGGGATCGACAAATCCGACCACCACCAGCCCGTATTTGGGTTCCTTGTCCTTCACCGTGTGCCCACCGGCAATGACCACGCCAGCTTCTTGCGCCTTTTCCG
>DAITPI010000259.1:0-6502 GCA_036833655.1 Anaerolineales bacterium
TGCGGGGGTATCGCGGCTGCAGTACCCGGCCAATGTCCGGCTGATCCGCACCATGTGCTCGGGCCGCGTCCATGAGAAGTTCGTCTGGCATGCCTTCAAGATGGGCGCGCCCGTCATTCTGGTCTCCGGCGATCAGACCGCCTGTGCGCAGGTCGCAGAGCTGCTGGGCGAGGTCGAGACGGCGGTCGTCAAGCAGGCGTCGGCGCGCTTTGCGGCAGAGTGTCTCCCTCCGGAGGTCACAGCAGAACTGATCTGCCTGAGCGCGGAACGCGCGGTGGAGCGGCTGAGTAATGGCGAGGCGCCCGAGCCGTTCGTGCTCGATACCCCGGTGACGGTGACCGTAGAATTCTTTTCGTCGGATATGGCTGACCGCGCCACCCGGATTCCGGGGACAAGCCGGGAGGGAACTCGGGTGTCGCTCACCGCCCCGCAAATGGAGTCCGCTTACAACGGGTTCCGCGCCATAGTGATGCTGGCATCCGGCTGAGATGGGCAATTCCTCGCGTTTTGTCATTATCGGAAAAGACAATTTGATTTGTACTTCCTCTTTTCGTATAATTGGGATGGATCGCATATAGAAAGTCTTTTTCAATTGGACAAAAGGAGGTGCCCCGGCGAAGCAACAGCTTGGTTCTCTGTTCGTTCATATTGTGGTTAATCAAAAATTTCAGAGGAGAGAGAATTATGAAGACCAAGTGGTTCTATGTAGTCTCACTGGTGGCACTCGTGAGCGTCGTATTATCTGCATGCGGTGCCACCACTGCCACAGGCGGTATGAAGACTTCTGTCGGTGAGGGTGAAGGGGAAGTGGCGATTGTTGCATGGCCCTTCTATATCGAACGGGGTGAAAATGATCCAAATTACGATTGGGTAACACAATTTGAAGCTGATACTAGCTGTAAAGTTACAGTTAAGACGGCAGCGACCTCAGATGAAATGGTGACATTAATGAATCAGGGTGGCTTTGATCTGGTAACTGCATCAGGAGATGCATCCAACCGCCTAATCGCAGCCGGAAAACTCCAGCCAATCAATACTGATTTGATCCCTTCTTGGAATACCGTAGATAAACGACTTCAAAATGCCCCTTGGCATACGGTTAACGGAGTACATTATGGGGTGCCCTATGATTGGGGTCCTAATGTATTAATGTACAACACGGAGGTATTTTCGGAGCCACCCACATCGTGGGATGTAACCTTCGAGGAAATGACCCTGCCTGATGGTCAGTCCAATAAAGGACGTGTGCAAGCCTATGATGGTCCCATCTACTTGGCTGATGCAGCGTTGTATTTGAAGGCGCATCGCCCCGAGCTCGGCATTGACAACCCGTACGACCTGAACCAGGAGCAATTCGATGCCGTAGTGGAATTGCTCACGGCGCAGCGCGCCCTGATCAACCGCTACTGGCATGATGCAGCCGTCCAAATGGATGACTTCAAGAACGAAGGCGTTGTCGCTTCCGGCTCGTGGCCGTTCCAAGTGAATTTTGCAGATGCTCCCGTGGATTCAACCTTCCCCGTAGAGGGCGTAACAGGTTGGGCAGATACGACGATGATGCATGTAAATGCTCCGCATCCTAATTGCGCTTATAAATGGCTGGAGTGGTCACTCAATCCCAAACTCCAAGGCGATTTGGCCGCCTGGTTCGGATCGAACCCCGCTGTCGACTCCGTTTGTCAAGGTGGTAAGAGCCAAATATTGGATGACGCTGGTGGTTGTGCTGTAAATGGCTTTGACAAATTTGACACAATCTGGTTTTGGCGGACCCCAACGGCAGAGTGCAGCACAGGCAAGGGCGGCTGTGTTCCCTACAGCAAGTGGGTGGAAGCGTATCAGGGGATCATTAGTAAATAGGCTAAGCATGGGTCAGCAGTCTAACTGCTGACCCTGTTCTAAGCTTGAGGATTTTGGGAGTATCATTATCGCATGCCAACACCTGCCGTACAATTCGTGAACGTAAGCCGTCACTTCGGGGATGTCAAAGCAGTCGATGAAGCCAATCTCGAGATTCGGGATGGCGAATTTTTTTCTATGCTGGGGCCGTCCGGCTCGGGGAAAACCACCTGCCTGCGCATGATCGCCGGTTTCGACAGGCCCACCTCCGGGAAGATTTTTTTGTACGGGCAGGATGTATCGAACCTGCCGCCCTACGAGCGGGATGTGAACACGGTCTTCCAGGATTATGCTTTGTTCCCTCATATGACCATCGAGGACAACATCGCCTACGGCTTGATGATCAAGGGAGTTCCCAGAAAAGAGCGTCTCAAGCAGGTGGACGAAATGCTCGATCTGGTGCGCCTGCCGGGTTTCGGATACCGCAAACCCTCCCAGCTTTCCGGCGGCCAGCGCCAACGGGTCGCTCTCGCCCGGGCATTGATCAACCATCCCAAGGTGCTCCTGCTCGATGAACCCCTCGGCGCGCTGGACCTCAAGCTTCGCCAGCAAATGCAGGTGGAGCTGAAGGCGATCCAGAAGCGGGTGGGGATCACGTTCATCTTTGTCACCCACGACCAGGAGGAAGCCCTGACGATGAGCGACCGGATCGCGGTTTTCAATGAAGGCAAAATTCAGCAGGTGGGGACACCTTCGGAAATCTATGAGAAACCGGCATCCGCTTTCGTGGCAGGCTTCGTCGGCACATCGAACTTGATCGGCGGCGACATCGCCCGGCGCATCACCGGCTCCCCGGATACGTTCTCTGTCCGTCCCGAGAAGATCCATCTCGATACTACGGGCAGCGAGCCTGAAAAGGATATGTTCTGCGTCGATGGCGTGATCCGTGATGTGGTCTATCTGGGACTGTTCACCCGCTACCTGGTGGAGATCGAAGGAGGTCAGGATCTCGTTGTCATCGTTCAGAATCTAAAGACGACCTCCATGGATGTGTTGTCAGCCAGAGGACAGCAAGTGCGCCTGCACTGGCACAAAGACCACATCAGCCGCGTGGGAGCCTGATATGTTGAACCGAGCCTCGACCTATCTCTACCGGCGCCCCAGGCTGATCCTGGCGCTGCTGCTCGGACCGCCCATGCTGTATATGCTGGTGGTGTACCTCGGTTCCCTGGTCGCATTACTAGTTAATAGTTTTTTCTATTTGGAGGAGTTTACGGGTCTGGTCGTGCGCCAATTCACCATGCGCACGTACGCACAGTTATTCTCTTCCACCAATCTCGGCATCTTTGGCCGCACGGCCGGTATGGCCATGGCCGTCACGATTGCCGATGCAATTATTGCCTTCCCCCTCGCTTATTACATCGCCAGGTACGCGTCCACACGCGCAAAGACGTACTTGTATATCGCCGTGACGCTGCCCCTGTGGTCAAGCTATCTCGTCCGCGTGTATGCCTGGAAGCTGATCCTCGCCAAGGAAGGGATCGTTTCCTGGTTCTTCAGCCTGCTGGGTCTGCAGGGCGTCCTGGACTGGCTGCTGTCAATTCCAGCCATTGGCGGATCCTCGCTCTCTCTTTCCCCGATCGGCATGTTCATTGCATTCTCTTACATCTGGCTGCCCTATATGATCGTGCCGATTGTGACGGCATTAGAACGCGTGCCAAAATCGCTGCTGGAAGCGTCCGGCGACCTTGGCGCCAGCGCCGCGCAGACGTTTCGCCACGTAATCCTCCCGCTCTCGCTTCCGGGAGTAGTAGCTGGTTCGATATTCACATTTTCTTTGACTCTTGGAGACTTCATAGTTCCACAGTTGCTTGGTAATTCACGCCTGTTCATCGGACAGGCCGTCTATTCCTATCAGGGCACGGCAGGGAATATTCCGCTGGCAGCCGCCATGACCATGGGACCGGTAGTGATCATGGTCGCCTATCTCTTGATCGCGCGCCGCTTAGGAGCTTTCGATGCGCTCTAGATCCGCTTCCAAAAGAGAACGAGCCCCACTGGGACTGACCCTGGCAGCGGTTGCGGCACTGCTCTTCCTGCACGTTCCGCTGCTGATCATTTTCCTGTACTCGTTCACAACGGACGAGGCTACCTACAGCTTCCCGCTCCCGGGGCTGACCACAAAATGGTTCGGGGTGGCGCTGGGACGCGCCGATCTGTGGGCCGCCCTGACGCTCTCCGTGCGGGTGGCGGTGATCGCGACGCTTGCGGCACTGATCCTCGGCACCCTCGCTGCAGCCGCCGTGTACAGGAGCAACTTCTTTGGGAAGGAAGCTGTTTCCTTCCTACTGGTGCTGCCGATCGCGTTGCCCGGCATCGTGACCGGCATTGCCCTCCGCTCGGCGATCGGCTCGCTCGATATTCCGTTCTCCTACTGGACAATCGTGATCGGTCACGCGACCTTTTGCGTGGTCGTTGTGTATAACAATGTGCTGGCGCGCTTCCGCCGAATGCAGGGCTCGCAGATCGAGGCCTCGATGGATCTCGGCGCCAACGGCTTTCAAACCTTCCGCCATGTGGTCCTGCCCAATATCGCGACGGCGCTCCTGGCAGGCGGGATGCTGGCATTCGCCCTCTCCTTCGACGAAGTGATCGTGACGACGTTCACCGCGGGACAGCAATCCACGCTGCCGATCTGGATCTTCTCGCAGCTCACCCGTCCACGCGACCGGCCTGTCACCAATGTAGTGGCGACTTTTGTCATCCTGCTCACTTTCCTGCCGATTTTCTTTGCGCAACGTATCTCGGCACAAAGCGCGGATGCGGAAGGCGGGAATAAGTGACCCCAAATTCGTTTCGCGAAAAGATTGACATCACACCTTAACCCGTTACAATTGCATCCAATTCAAAAAGGAGCTTCCTATTGGATAGACTCGCACGAGTGTGAATGAAGCGATACTTGTGCCATCTTACTGACTTACGCCACGAATAAAATCTGGCTTCCGCCGCCCTCCAGCTAACCCCTGGTGAGGCGGCGGGACTGCTTAAGCAATTGCAGTCAACACAGTGGTTCAGAGCTGTTGTGCTTTGACTGTTTTTGTTTGCAAGAATCCGGGAAGGAGCCAACGACTCCGCAACGCGCCCTGTGGGGCTGCCGTCGAAATGACGAAATTTGGAGACTTTGACTCCTTACCAAAATTGTGCTGTTGCTCTGGCGCTCGACGCCGGAGATCATTCTGGGCGTAACGCCTTCACCACACCGAAAGGATAGAATGACCGGTCAATATTACTCCCATCTAAACCCGAAATGTGACTCGGGCGAATTCGAAGAAAAAGGAGGGTGCGGCGTGTTTGCCCGCGAGCCGATCAAGAAAGGCGAATTGATCTGCCTGTGGGGCGGCCGCATCGTGGCAGAAGATGAGCTCGACCCGACGATGCAATTCTTTACCCAGCGCATCCTCCAGATCGAGGAAGGATTCTATCTGGAAGCGCCTCTGCCTCTCGAGCCGACAGATTGCTTTAACCATGCCTGCGAGCCAAACGTCGGCTTCACCGGGCAGATCGGCCTGGTCGCCATGCGCGATATCATGGCGGGCGAGGAGCTGACCTTCGATTACGCCATGTGCGATGGATCGGATTACGATGAGTTCGACTGCTATTGCGGGAGTGAGAATTGCCGCGGACGCGTCAAAGGAACGGATTGGTCACGTCCCGAGCTATGGGAAAAATATGACGGTTACTTTATGCCGTATCTTGCACGACGTATCGAGACGATCAAGGCCAAGACACAAGTACCTGCATGAGCTTGCCGCCAAGAGCAAAACACGGATTGCGAGGATGATTGTACAATCGGCGCAGTCCGTGTTTGTGTTTAAGGCACGGTACAGATCCCCGCATGTTACGATGAGCCTGTGGGGCGCTGCATAGAGACATGTTTAGAACATTTACCTTCCGCATTTACATTGTTGCACTCGTTCTACGACTGATTCCCGTCCTATTGTCACGCGGGCTCGGGATTGGGCTCGACGACATGTTTCAGTACGACATGCTGGCGCGCAGCCTGGCCTCCGGACACGGATTCCGCTGGTACGCGCAGGAGGATCTGAACCAGCTCGCCGCGTTCGTCCATTTCGACCTCTCCAGCCTCAAGGAGTACGATCCCGTTCTTGGAATTCCCACTTCCTTCCGCGCCCCGTTATACCCCGCCTTTCTGGCAGCCGTGTATTTTCTCAGCGGGACCGGTTTCTCACGGTTCTTTGCAGCGCGCCTGGCACAGGCTGTTTTTCTCGGAGCGCCGCTCGCGCCATTGACCTATCTCATTGCAAAAAAGCTATTCCCTCCGCTCAACATCGGAGAAAACCGCGGACTACGCTCCGACCGTGCTGCGCGCCTCGCCGCCTCGATCGTGGCAGGTTATCCCATGCTCCTCATCTATCCTCTCGGGCTGGGCACGGAAAATCCATTTTTTGTCTTGCTTCTCGCTTCGTTCCTCTTGCTTCTGATCGCCCTCGAAAAACCGAGCGCCGCCTGGCTGCTTCTCTCGGGCATCTTGCTCGGGTTCACGGCGCTTACTCGCTCCGTCATCCTGCTCTTCGCCTTTGCCGCCTTTTGCCTGCTTCTTTCCCGATGTCGTAAACAAGCCATACTCGCGATCTTGGCCTTTCTC
>DAITPI010000260.1:0-6502 GCA_036833655.1 Anaerolineales bacterium
ACCCGTACACCGCTGGGTACATTCAGGCTGATCGGCGCATAGTTCAAAATCGCCCTGACGCCCGCCTTTACCAGCTGGTCGGCAGCTTCCTGCGCCGAGGAGGCCGGGACGGTGAGCATGGCAATCTTGATCTTGTTCTGCTTGACCTTTTCCGCCATGACTGCCATATCGCTAATCTCGTAGTCGCCAACCTTCTGCCCGATTTTTTTCGGGTCATTATCGAAAACCATGCTGATGTGGAAACCCCGGTTAGTAAAGCCGTGGTAGCGGGCGAGAGCGTGCCCCATATCTCCCATACCCACAATGACCACTTCCCAGACCCGGTGGACTTTCAGGATATCGCGTAGCCGTTCGATCAGAAACAGGACGGAATAGCCGGTGCCTTGCTTGCCGAACTCACCGAACTGCGAGATGTCCTTACGGATCTGCGCGGCGGAGATACCGATGATCTCGCCCAGCTCCTGAGACGACGTGGTCAAAATACCTTTTTCGGAGAGCTGCTGTAACGCACGCAGATATACCGGCAGACGGCCAATGATGATATCTGGGATTTTGTTCGCATTCATCAAGGTTTACCCTCGTTAACTGTGAAATTCTGCATTAACTCTACCATAAAAGGAAGTTTTGTACAAATAGGCACAAGGAGAGACGGATTGTTTGTCTAGCCTTCTTTGGCGGAGCTAAGAGATATCTTTGACCTTTTCGCACGTGATGAGCTGGTTCGTGATCAGACTGCATTCGATCCAGGCATGCTCGAAACGGGCTAGGACTTGCACCTGTTCGAGGTACTGGTCATAGCCGCTGACGAAATACCGGCGCTCCGGCGTGATGAACTCATCGACACTGCGTAATGCACCCATATGCAGCTGCCGGGCCTGAAGCGGATCTACCTCTTTTCCCCGGTTGTCGAGCGCAAACTGGACCGTGGTATTGAGCGAATCGATGGGACCACGCAGAAGCTCGTTGTTCAAGCCGTCCACAATCGTGCCACAGATCGCCATCAGCACCAGGGTGACCAGCATGGGGCTAATCTTGCTGAAAATGGAAGTGGCGAACACCGCCGAATCGCTCAGCGGGATTTGCAACAGTCCTGCCAGCGATATGAAGATCCCCAGCCAGGCGTACGCTACACCGAACCGGGCAGAAAACGCCTCGTAGTACGTGTAGTGCAGTAGATCTCCGATGCCCGGTTCTATCCAGTTCAAGACCCGCGGCAGAATCTGCAGCGGCAAGCTCACCGTGAGCCAGGCAAACACCGAGGCAGCCACCGCCCACAGCAACAGTGCCAGGACCGGTTTGTCCAGGACGGCAGCCAGCCAGCCCGTCAGCCCACCGACCATCATACAGGGGATGGCTCCGCCAAGGAACTTTATCCACGGATAGAGCCCATGGATCTGGCTGAGCCTGTAGGCATCGATACCCCAGGCAAAGATCGAAAACGTCAAACCTAGAGCAATCCCAAACCACAGTCCGTAAGCATGCTTGGCACGCACTACTTCCGACCGGGCATAGATTGGTTCGGAGGAATAAAGTTTCATTTATGGTCTTGTCCTGATTGTAAGCACATAACTTGCATATTGCAGATTATCGTCGGCGGACGCGCCTTGCAGATTGATAATATACTGCGCACCCGGTTTTACCGAGAATCGCCGTAAGGGAGCACCACATTCGATCCTCATCTCTGCAGGCTGTCCGTTCTCCGTGACGTTGATTCGAATCGACTTGTCGCCCCGGCATTGGAGGCTGACGAATACAGCAGAGCCATACGACGTGAAAGCAACCCAATCCTGCGTGTCGCCCTCTGGAGACGAGATGTCTCCATCGTAAATGAGCGTCTGGGTGCCTGCCAGCTCAAAGACCACGCTGGCGGCGGGGCTACTGGCAGAGTCATTGTCTTCCCATGCGGGCACGATCGTTGCCGTGGGCGTAGGCGGGATCTGTGTCGGCGTGCCTGTCCCAACGACGAGACCAGCTTCCGTAACAATGGGTAGAGTTTCCACCCCTTGCGCCTGCACGAACGCCGCGTTTACCCAGCCCTTGCCCTCGGGTCCGGAGGGATAGTCGATCTGCAGCCAGGCCCCATCGGGATCCTTGCCCACCAGAGTGAGGACATCCTGGGCATTCAGCGTGCCCAGCGAATTGAAGCCGGTACCGGGCCCGCTGCGCACATGGAGCTGCTGTTGCACAATCGCCAGCGGACCATCCTCGGGTCCTGTCCCTGCGCCACCGATGACGGGAACCAGCTCCTTGTCTGACGTGACTACATATTGCGCAGTCACCCAGCCTTTTCCACCGGGCCCCGCCGGGAAGTTGATCTGCCACCAGTTTTCACCCGGATCCTTGCCGGTGATCTCGACCCGGGTATCCCCGGGGATGATGCCCAGCACGCTTCCGGCAGTGGAGGGCTCCGAGCGGACATTCACCCGGGTGGATGTGACGCCATCAACGGGAGCCGTGGTCGGCTGGGGAGGAGGCGCCAGTGGCGTTTCAGATGGCGGCGGAGGCTGCGTGGCAGGGATCGTCGAAGGGCGGAGAGGGGAAGCGGTGGGCGTTGCGGTCTCTTCCATGCCCCGGGCATTGCAAGCCGTGCTCATAATCGTCAGGGCAAGGAAGATGACAACGATGGATCGAATTGGCACGACAGGATTCTAATCGAAAACGGGCGCCGGATTCCGAACGTATGCTGATCGCTACCTGGCAGGGACAGAATAGACCTCCACGCTTGCATACTGATAGACCAGCTCCGCGGCACCGACATTCAGCTCCTGGTCCAGTTTGAAGAGCTCCACAACGCTTTCCGGCGTTTTGTACTTCGAATTCCTGCGCAGGAGCACCAGCGCATGCTTGATCTCGACCGGGTGGTCTCTCTGGTAGAAGCGGTCGAAGGAGATCCCGTTCAGGCTGAGATAATAGGCTGTCTGGATATCAACGGGTCCCGTCGCGACGATGGTGTCTTCCGGCGTCAAGTGTTGCACCAGATAGTTGGCGGCGTACTCCTCCGGTAACCGGTCCCGATCCTGGAGCACCGGATTCTGCTGGCGGGCGATGAACATGGCTGCACAGGTGACCAGGAAGATCAAGAGGATCGTCCAGCTGAGAGCTTGATCCGCTTGTCGAAGATCCAAAATCTGGCGGAGCAATACCTGCACCAGCCACACCAGGCCAGCGGCGGCAAACATCAGATAGTACGCCTCGAGGTACAGCCAGATCCGGGGTAGAGGCGTAACCCGCTGCAGCAAGAGCAGGATCAGAACGGAAAGCACCAAAAAGACCTGTAGAGGCAGTCTCTGATTGGAGGCCCTGCGGTAGAAAAACAGGGAGACCAGGAAACCGCCAAGGAAGATATTTTCCAGGCGCGGATCGATGCCGATCATCCACTTGTTCCAGGCTTTGATCAGTCGTGGGTCGAGGTTGGCGAGAAATGTCTGCCAGCTCAGGGGCTGCACGATCTCGTTGCTGATCAGCGAGCGGAGCCCGCTGCCAAAGAAAATTACAGGCGAATAGAGCAGCAGTGTGAAGATACCGGAGACGACGCATGCGCCAAGGAACACCGCCAATCGGCTCTTACGCTCGGGCCAGGGCTCGTATTCGAATAGATACGTGGCGATGACCCACAGTGATACACCCGCCCACGGATAGAGAAAGATGGGGATCGTGTAGAACCCAAGCACGGTCGTAACGACAAACGCTGCCAGCGCCGGCTTGCTGCTCCGGGCTACCAGAATGTCGGCAAAGTTTGCCAGCAATATGGCGAACAGGATCAGCAGCGTATAGCCGCGCCCATTAACGGAGTAATTGATAAACACAGGCAGCAAAGCCAGGAGCGCCGCCGCGCCGAGTGCCTGTGCTGCGGAGAAAAAACGGCGGGCTGTGACGAATACAGCCGGGACGATCAGTGTCCCTGCCAGCAGGGCGGGCAAACGCAATGCCCAGGCTTCTCCGCCGAACAGGCGGTAGGAGATGCCGACCAGGATCGTATGGAAGATATGGTTGTTTGGCGCGCTGTAGTCCGCCAGGATATGCTTGAAGGACCGCGAGGCAAAGTGGATGAAGGTGTACGCCTCATCGTAAGCAATGTATTTATTGACATCGAGCAGTCGGAAGAAAAGCCCAACCAGCGTGACCGCCCCCAGGATGAGATAGACATACAAGGGATCTCGTTCCCGGACGAAGAGGTCTTCCAGGATCGAGCGAATGGAGATGGATCGGCTTTGCGTATTCAACGGTTGACCAGCCAATGTGGGCTGCCTCTGTATCCCAAACCCAGCCCGATAGACCCGTGAATATGTACTGGTAAACCAGAAGGGACTGTGATTCTACACAGCTCCCTCACGATGTTCAATTCACTGGCCGAACTGGGAAAACGACATTTCATTTGCGATCAGGTATCCCTGAGTTGTGAGTTAATTTTTGGCTTTTTGCTGTTTGTATTTTACCCCGTCGATATCCTTGAAATGTTCGTCTTGCGTCCACAGAGTTGCGTCATATGCTCGCGCAATTGCCAGGATGATGCTATCCGCCATGGCAAGTTTGAGCTCGTGCGAAATCTGCGCGGCATGAATAGCGATTTGTCCATCAAGATCGATGATGGTGCCAAGAGACATGATCCCCATGGCATCCAGTGCGCGCTCCTCTCCGAATTCCTGAAGAACCCGTTTGAACACTTCATACAGACAAATGGTTGGAACTAACAGCGTCTCCGAATCGATAATGGATGGTTCAAAGTAATTGGCATTTGTCTCATCTGCGATGTATTCGATCCAGCCTGACGAATCAACAATGTTCATTAACGCTCCTCATCGACCTCTTCCCGCATGTTTTCTGTATTCATGCCCTTTAGCATGCCGCGCGCTTTCTTAATTGGTGGAACGATCACCACTCGTAACGTTCCATTATAGGGAATAAACATGAGCTTTTGCCCTGGCTTTAGATTAAACTGTTTTCGGACTTCCCGTGGAATCACTACCTGATATTTTGACGAAATGGTTACAGCTTCCATCGCTTTACTTCTCCTTATCGAACCTAAATCGTAAGACGATTATACTATCAAACATAATGTAAACGAAGATTCTACGCCATCTTCACTTTTACTAGCAATCAGACTCGAACTACCGAAGGCCAGTTCTGCTCACTTCTGCATCTTCATAACGCCCCAACCTATTGATTTTTCCCTTGAATCAAGCCTTAGCATAAACAAAACCGCCTAACATCATTTGTCGGCGGTCTCTGAGAGATTCATACCCCTGAGCGGACATGTTCCGAACTACCATCCCGGTTCTGGGGAGATAAATTTTGCACGAGAGATCGAAGGCACGCAATGGGTGGGTAAAATTCGTGCCCAATGTTCTCGCCATGCAGCTCCACTATAATTGGCTTCCCGAAAATCTGCAAGCGCATTCCTACTGATGTTTGACGCAATAATGTCTGCTAGATTTGCCCGAAATTAGTCTACAAACTGCACTTTTTTTGCGGACATTTTTATGTCAAAACTCAATACCTCTCTGCTACTTTGCAGCTCACTGATAGCGAACCAATTCACTCGGTTTTGATAGTCCAAAATATGATAGTCCCGACTATAATTTTACGAATGGTGGATTTGTTAACGGTTACGCCGAACTCACTTTTCCGCGATAATAACATCACCTTAACCAAGGCCGCTTGATTCGGAGAAGTCTGGAGTTCAAAATAACAACGTTAATATCGCCAATGATCAGCGTTTGCGGAGAAAGGGCAGCTTCCTCTTCCGTCCATTCCGCTAAAGGTATTGATGGCAGGACTTTGGTGTTTCACACGGATACCCGACTCCGTGCTCTAAATCATGCTATACTTCATAGCCAATGAAGATCTATCTTGATGCCTGCTGTTTGAATCGCCCCTTTGACGATCAACGACAGCCTCGCGTTCGGTTGGAAGCGGAAGCGATTTCATTAATCTTACAAAAACTCCATCAGCGTGAATGGGAGTGGGTTGGCAGTGAGGCCCTGGTGTACGAACTCAGCCAGACTATAGACGTAGAGCGTCGCGAACGATTGTTGCTTCTGGCAGCACAATCACATCAAGTGGTTGAAATCACCGAAAAGATTCTTAAACGAGCCGAAAAACTTGAGACATCAGGATTTGGTAGTTATGATGCAATCCATCTGGCGTCTGCTGAACAGGCAAAAGTGGATGTTTTTCTTACCACTGACGATAACATTCAAAAAATGGGAAACCGAAATAAAGAACTGTTTTCTTTTGTGATAGCAAATCCATTGAGATGGCTGGAGGATGTGTTGAAATGACAACCCAAAATCTTACCCTCTATGAAATTCGTACTATCGGCTTTGATGCACTAATACGAGAACTCGGACCCGCGGGCGCGATTCGATTTATTCAACAATATGAGTCTGGCCATGGAGATTACACACGCGATCGCAAGAAAGTACTGCCGAAGAAATCTGTTCGTGCGATTGGTAGACAGATTATCAAACAACGCCAATCTAAGTCAAAATGAACGATGACC
>DAITPI010000261.1:0-651 GCA_036833655.1 Anaerolineales bacterium
GAGCAGAGCGACGTCCGCGATCAAGCCCAGGGCGACCAGGTCGAGCAGGGAATGGGGAATGGTGAGGCGGGAGTCGGATATGGTGTCCCGATTCCCAACGCCCGAATCCCGAGTTGCCAGTAACGCCTCGGCGAGCTTGTAGGCAACACCCACGCCTGCCAGCGTCGACAGGATGTGCCCCTCCGGCAGCAACTTGGGATTAACGATGGCGCTGGCATTCGGCAGCGTGGCACCCAGCTCATGGTGGTCCGTGACCACGACGTCCACGCCGCGCGCATTGGCGTAGTCGATCGCCTCGTAAGCGGTGATGCCCGTGTCGCAGGTCAGGATGAGCCGCGCGCCGTGATCCAGGATAGGCTGGAGAGTCTCGATATGCACGCCGTGGCTCTCCTTGCCGCGGATCGGAATGTAATAGGTGACGTCCGCGCCCAGCGCCTGGAGTGTCTGTACCAGCAGCGTCGTCGAAGTCTGGCCGTCCACGTCGAAGTCGCCCCAGACGCAGATCGGTTCCTCCTTCCGGATGGCTGCGATGATCCGTTCTACCGCGGGCTCGATGTCTGGGAAGGGCGTCGAGGGCAGAGAATCAGGATGGAGATAGGCGCGGGCGGTTTCCAGCGTGTCGTGTTCCTCGATGTCGCGCAGCAGGAGAAC
>DAITPI010000261.1:661-6466 GCA_036833655.1 Anaerolineales bacterium
GCGTGTCAATGCCGCGCCGGACGAGAGTCTCTGCGATGAGCGGAGGCAGCTCCAGGTCCGCGAAGGAGGCGGGCACGTCGACGGGTGGGGGATTGATCCAGCGAGTCATGGTCCTATTTTAGAACGAATAGATGAACGGACGAGGCATTGTTCCGCGCATAGAACTCATCCAGTAGCGTCCCGTTGTCGCGCAGGTAGTTGAGGATGTACACTCTCTCATCTCGCTTGACGCCCTTGCGAATGCGGGTCTCGTGCACGAAGGAGAAGAGGAACCAGATCCGCTGCTCGCGCGGGAGCGAAGACAGCTCTTCCTGGTACTTCCTGGCTTCTGCCGAATTGTTTTGTCCGACCACAACGGGGAGGGCTTCGAGATCGTATTGGGGAGCATAGTAGGCATAGGGCTGTTCGATGTAATGATAAACATATACGAGATCGCCATCCTGTTTGTTCACCTCCATAAAGGCGAGCACAGGTTTCAAGTCATCCTGCAGGTAATCGCGCAGAACCAGGTAAGAGTTCGTCGTCGTGATCACGGGTCGGAGGAGCAATATCAGCAATACCGCAAAGGCAGCGTTCGCAAGCAGGCGATTGTGAGCCAGGCGCACGAGAACGTCGATGCCCTTTCCGAGCACGAGGAAGACCAGCGGCACGAGATAGAGGATCAGGCGACCGTGGAACGGATACTTCTCGAACCCGGAAACCAGGATATTGAGCCCGATGGGCAATGCCAGCACAACTGCCCACTGCCAGCGCCTCTCGCTCCAGAACCCCCACAATCCCAGCAGATAGAGCGGAATGACGAGCAGCAGGGACGAGGATAACCCGGCTACGACGAAGAACAGCCCGGACAATGCCTTGGGAAACCAGGATGGTTCCTGCCAGGGCGGCATCGGCATGAAGGAAAGCAAATTGTCCCAGAAGGTAATGAGATAGGGATCCTCAGTCTGGCCCCGGAGCAGGGCGAAGTACAGGAACAGGAATGTCCCTGCCCAGAGCACACCGGTGAGCGTGATCCAGAGCAGCCGTTGTCTGTCACGCCAGTAGTGCAGGAGGAGCGTAACGCCGAGGGCAGCAAGGACAAACACTGCCGGATAGGAAAAACACAATGAAACGGTTCCCAAGACAGCCAGTATCACGAAGTCTCTGGCGGTCGTCTCTTTGATCAGGTGCTGATGAAATACAAGTAGGAGCGCCAGCGCCAACAGCACGTCTGAGCTGTATTGCTTGAGCTCTGCCGCGTAATAGATCAAGTAGTTGCTGAACGCGAAGGCGGCCAGGGCAAACAGGTTTCCATAAATTGCCACGGTCTTGCCCAGCAGATCTTGCATCAGGATCAGGGATGCGCATCCGGCAACGAAGGCAACCAGCCGCAAAACATACTCCGACGGTCCAAGGGCGGTGATCAGAGCCTTGACGAGCAGCACAAAGCCAAAGGGCGCGGCCTGCTCGTAATCCAGCGGTTTGGTCATCAAATCCAGCGCCGAGCGGTCGATGAGATTCTGAGTGACAGCCAGCTCATCTCCTCGCATGGAATATCCGGGCAGATATTTGGAGGCGCGCAGCAGGAGACCGAATGCAATGAGGACGAGAACTGCAATCTGAAAGAGCCGATTGGCGTAACGTTGTTGAAACGTCGGAGATGGTTGCATTTGTGGTGATCGGTCGCGGCCGTTCTGTGGGATGCCGTTGCAGATAAGTATCATGTGCCCGGGAGTGGGTGTCAAGCCGGACATCCAGTGCTGCAGGAGCTCGAAAAGTGTAGCACGGAACATTAGAATCCTGCCCTGGTCAAAGGAACAAATCCATCCAAATCCACGTTGTGCCCCATGAAAAGGAGAAACCAAATGAGATCTGTCTTCTGTACCGGCTTACTATTCCTGCTCCTCCTGACTGCCTGCGGTCCGGCTGCCCTTCCCGCAACACCCGCGGAAGTTCCCGATACTCCCGTCGTGATTCTCGCTACAGCCACGCAGGAACCCACGCCTGTGCCGCCAACACCTGTTCCGACCGCAACCGCCGTGGAAGAAAAGATCTACCCCTATTACCTTCCGCTTGCGACAAAGCCGGATGTCGCCGCGCAGACGATCAACGGCGTCACCGCGCAAATTGACTGGGTCTACGCGGATGAAAGCCGCGTGGCGCTTCAGTACACAATCTCGGGCCTGGATTGGCCGGAGGGCACGGACTGGGATGCCATGCAGCTGCGCCTCACCAGCCCCAACCTTTCCGAGTCAGCCATCGGATGGGGAGGAGGCGGCTGGACGGGCACGCCAGTGGAGAAGGGCACGATCACCGGTACCGCGGACCAGCTGTTCGTGGACGGCGCCCTGGATGCGAAGAAACACCCCGAGATGCGCCTTCGGGTCGAGATCCCGCTGAACGGTCCATCGAACGTTGGGACATTCCATTTTGACCTCGACGTCCCGGTCCTGGACGGGATCAGGATGGACAACCTCGATCAAACGGTCCTCGCCAACAATGTGTCGATGACATTGAAGTCCCTGATCCTCAACCCTTCGCGAGTGGAGGCGTTGATCTGCTTCCAAATGCCCTCCGCCGTGGATTGGGGATTGACCGCCAGCAGTGTCACCCTGGAGGGCGATGAGTATCGTCTTTCCGGTGCCGGGCTAATATCTGCTGCACAGGGCAAAGACTTCTCTCTGGATGATCCCGAGCGTTGCAGTGGAATCGGCTACGATATCGAGCCGCATGAGTCGGCGGACTCTCTGACGCTGACCGTGCCAAAGCTGGTGGGATCCGTGCCTGAGATCATCGACAAAGCACGCGTAAACCGGGCGAACGAACGGCTGGTGGATGCGGGGATTGAATTCGATTATGTCAACGGAGATCACAGTGGGAATATCGTGATTCTGAAACAGCCCGCGAATGCCACCAACCTGGAAATCTATCCTCGGATCTGGGATGCCCTGGCAGACCAGTACGAGGGACCGTGGGTGTTTACCGTCCCCCTGGCACGCTGATTCGCTGCGCTACTTCTTGCCAAACCCCGCTTCCCGTGCCCGCACGATCACCTGGGCGCGGTCTGCCGCCTGTAGTTTCGTGAGAATGCTTGAGACGTAGTTCTGCACTGTCTTGATGCTCAGCGAAAGCCTGTTGGCAATCACGAGATTGTTATGGCCCTGGGCGATCAGATCCAGGATCTCCAGCTCCCGTTCTGTCAGCTCGGCGAATTCGCCGAGCTGATTTTTTCGACCCTGTGCGGACGGCGTCGAGGAGAAGTACTGGATCATCCGTTGGGCGATGGCGGGGCTGAAGATCGCCTCGCCGCGTTCCACGGCGACGATCGCGCGGATGACCTCCTCCTTGTCTGCGTCTTTGAGCAGGTAGCCGCGTGCGCCGGCGCGCATCGCGGCAAAGACAGAATCATCGTCGTCGAACATCGTCAGGACCAGCACACCGATCTGAGGCTTTGTCTCATGGATCCGGCGCGTGGCTTCGATGCCGTTCATGCCTGGCATTTTCAGGTCCATGAGGATCACGTCCGGTTCGAGCTCGGAGACCCTGATAATGGCTTCGTCGCCGTTGCCTGCCTCGCCAACAACACCGATCTCTGGGGAATTCCCCAGGAAGGCGCGCACCCCTTCGCGGTAGAAGACGTGGTCATCTGCGATCAAGACCTTGATGGGCATGGCTTCATTCCTTTCCAAAGGGCAGGGAAGCGATCACGCGCGTCCCGCCGGTTGCATCCTGCTCAATCGTACATTCCCCGCCCAGCTCTGCCGCGCGCTCCCGCATGGAGCTGAGTCCCACGCCCGCGTGTTTGTCGCTGCCGATACCGCGCCCATTGTCGGAGACCTCGATCCGTAAACAGTTCTCCTCCAGTTTGAGCTTGATCTGGCAGGCTGTTGCCCCGGCATGGCTGACGATGTTCGTAAACGCCTCCAGCGCGATGCGATATGCCGCGACCTCCACTGCCGCGGGCAGGGCAGGTAGCGGCTCTATAACCTCGAAACTGACCTGCAAGCCATTGGGACCGGTGTACGGCGCGACATGCTCACGAATGGCGGAGACCAGCCCGAACTCATCGAGCACGGGCGGACGGAGCGCATACACCAGGCGGCGAATTTCTCCAACCGTCCCCTTGACCTGACCCTTGAGCTCTCGCAGTAATTCAATGCTCGCCTGAGGATCGGTCTTCACCAGGTCTGCGGCGGTGTCGATCCGCTGGGAGAGGCTGGCAAGCGTGGGACCCACGCCATCGTGCAGGTCGCGGCGCAGGCGGCGGCGCTCCTCTTCTTGCGCGGTGACGAGTTTCTCGCGCGAGCGTTGCAAGTCATTCGTCAGGCGCAGGTTGTGAGCGGCGCGCCCGGCCTGGCCGGCGATGATATTGAGCAGGCTCGTATCCGCTGTCGTAAATCCTTCGCCCGCGGCGCGCGGGGCGAGGATCAGCTCGCCGAGGCGCGTTGCCTGATAGGTCAGCGGCAGGCGGATGACTTCGCCGGGCGGCAGACTGCCGGTCGAGGCGATCGGTGTCTCCTCATCCGCTGAACAGATCGCGGCATAGGGGAGGCGCAGCGTCTGGGCGAGAGTCTCGACGATCGTCTGCAAAACGGAATGCGGCGCCAGCGCTGAGTCGAGGCGCTGGCTCAGCCGAGAGAGGACCGTGGCAGGATCGTCGCGCTCGCCATACATCAGACGATTGACTGCACGCTGCAATCGCTTTCGCAGAGGCTCAAACAGGACAGCCACCACACCGGTGGCAAGGAAGGAAATGATCAGGTTCGCCGAACGCTGCTGGAAGTAGTTCGCAAAGAAGCCGACAGCAAGGATATAAAAGGCAATCGTCAGGGCAGAAAGCGTGCCATACACGAGGGTGCGGTTGATGATCGGGTTGATATCCCACAACCGGAAACGGACCACGGCGATGCTGATGGAGATCGGGAACAGCAGCATGAAAAAGATCGCCGCAAAATTGATCGCCAGATTCAGCAGCAGGCCATTCGCTCGTGGATCGACGATAGTGAGGCTCAGAATTCTCATGATCAGGTAACCGCCCACGCCGGTCACCAGTCCATAGATGACCCATTTGGTCTGCTGCCGCTCCACGGGGTTGGACACATGCCGGTAGCGGTAGACCTGTGTCGCGATGCCGCTGAGAATGCCCAGAGGGAAGATCAGGTTATACACGGTGGGGTTGCTCTGCAGCAGGTTGAACGGAGAGTCAGGGAAGTAATAGCGTGGGAGCTGAAACAGGATCCAGCCGACCAGGACGGCGACGGTCCAGCGCGGGACGAAGCGACCATCCGGGAAGATGAACAGGAAGGCAACGATGCCGCAGTTACCGATCATGGTGATCGTTTCGGTCAGCCAGAGAAAGCGGGGATAGCTGCTCGAAATGCCCCGGATGCTGCCTGTAAAAGTCGCCGTCCCAAATGTCACCAGCATGATGGTGACAAAGACGGTAAACAGATCGTACGGTTTGCGGACCAGGATGACGATCGCGCTGGTAATGAAGACGGCTGCCACCAGGAGATCGAGACCGACGGTCAGGCCGGCAAAGGATTCGACGGACATGCCCATTCGTTCCAGCGCCGCGATGCTGTCAGATTTCAGCTGGTCGGGTCGACAGGGTTCTGCAAAACAGATCGAGCTGCGACTTTCATAATTGATGGGAAGGCTGACGACGAACAGCCCGATGGTCAGACAGATGATGGCGACCTGCACCAGGCGCAGGATGTTCATTCCAAGAGATCTTGAGGGTTGGGCGGGTGCGAGAGTTGAGGAGCTCATTCCACGGTCAAGCATACCTGATTCGTTTCCCGGTGTCACGGGAGTGTGCTCCTG
>DAITPI010000262.1:0-6460 GCA_036833655.1 Anaerolineales bacterium
GCACCAGTTGGGCAGCCCCACCCGCCTGGTGAGGCAAGGTGAAGAAGTAGAGCTCGCCGAGCGCATCCCTGCCCGTCGCGGCCGGAATGCTGGTTTCAAGAGCCTGCGTGGCATAACCTTTTACATCACCAAACTGCGGCAGCGAAGCCGGCGCACGGAACAGCGAGTCGGCGAAGACATCGTCGTAGATCACCTGGTCCACGACGGCTTCGCTGCGGATGGTATCGCCGCCCCCTTTGTCATAGCTCTGCATCTTCAGGATGACCCCCGTTTCCACGTCCAGCCACATGCGCCAGGAGGGCAACTGGCTTTGCACATACGTCCATTCGACGACCAGCGCTTCACGCCCGGCGACGAACTCCGTGGCAACCGGCTTGAACGTGCCTTCGTTCTGCGCGAAATCGGACGGGAACGCCAGCTCGGAAAGCGGCGTACCTATCTGGCCCCAGAGCGGCTGAGGAGAAGCAAACCCCGGTTGCAGGGTCGGGACAAACTGCTTCTCGGGACCCAGATCAGGCAGGGGATAGGATTGGCTCTGCCCGCTCTTCAAATCCATCTCCAGGATGTTCAAGCCATCGCTGGCTTTGAACTTTTCCGCAACACCCTCCGCCGTGCCGGTCAGGATGCGGAAGCGGCTGGTGGGTAATTCGATCCAGGCCTGCTCGCGGGTGGTGGTCGCTTGCGAGTCGGTCCCTGCCATGGCGAAATAGGTGACTGTGCCGTCCAACCAGATGGACTTCCATGTGGAAGCACTCTCCAGCATCGCCCGCTGAATTTCCTCGGAGGAGGAATTGAGCGAAAGCCGCGGCTCGACGGTCACCTCGGGCGCAGAGCCGACCGGCAGATCGGTGATCTCCAGCGGCGGCGTGGCGAGGGGAATCTCCAGCGTGCCACAGGCAGACAGGATCAGACTAAGCGCGACGAAAAGCACATAGAGTCTTTGCATTCGGTTGTTTCCTTCAAGAGGGTATTGTAGCTTAGACGGAGAGCGGCAGTTCCATCCGGTAAGAGGCCGGCAGCAGCTCACCCGAGCTCTGCAGGGACCTTTGCATTTGCACGCGGGCACGCGCCAGGCGGCTCTTGACGGTCCCCACCGGGACGCCAGCTGCCATAGCGGCTTCCTCATAGGACATCCCCTCAATATCCACCAGCACCAGCATCAAGCGATACACAGGCGGCAGCTTATCCAGGTTCTTCTGGATAGCGTTCTCCAGCTCCGCCGATTCGAACTGCGCCTCGGGATCCGCCTGGGGATCGACCAGCCAGAAACTGGTCTCGATCTCATCGCCTTCTGCGTTGAACTGATCCAGCGGAACGGAGTGCTGACGACGCTGGCGGCGAAGCTCATCGTAGCAGGCATTGACCACGACACGCGCCAGCCAGCTCTTGAGAGAGTCGCCGCGGAAGGTGTGGAACCTGCGAAAGGCTGAGATCAACGCTTCCTGTACGGCATCTGCAGCGGCGTCCTCTTCGTTCAGCAGGCGCAGCGCAATCCCGTACAAGAGGTTCTGGTAACGCAGGATCAGCAGATTAAAGGCATCCAGGTCGCCGCGTCGGGCGGCTCTGATCAACGTCTTTTCGGAAGCAGAAGCGGTCTGTGTAGCTTTCATACATATACTATACATCGCCCCTGTTACAAGCCTGTTCCAGAGATGTCACAGTTTTGTAACGTGTCTACCTGTTTTCGGGCAACCGGACCGTAAAAACCGTTCCCCCGGGGACTATCCTGGCGGCTGCCCCCGGCAATCTGCCCGCCGTGCAGCGAGATGATCCGGTTGACCAGAGCCAGTCCCAGCCCACTTCCCTCCGTGTTGCGGGCATTGGAGCCCCGGTAGAGCTCGTCGAAAATCCTGGCGAGCTCATCCCCCGGAATGCCGCACCCGAATCGGCGATCTCCACCGAATCCTGCTCAGACGTGAATTTGAGCGCATTTTCGACGAGGTTGTACACCGCCGGGCTGAACAGATCGGGGTCGGCCCGGACCGGCGGCAGCGGCGTTGCGCTCTTCGCTCCTTGAGCCACCCACCCAGAGACGCCGAGCCGAAAAACACTGGAAGCAACATGCCGAAGACAAATGCCACCATCCCACGTCCACGCGGAACTGAAGCAAGGGAACGGGACTCCAGATCTGCTGGGCAACGAAGGACGCCAGGGTGCCCAGCACTAGCGGCAGGAAAATCGGTGCAAGCCGTATCGAAGTTCTCCTGCGCACGGCTCAGCTGGAGGGTCTTAAGGTGATCTTCCTTTTAGCGACAGGCAGGCGCACAGTGAATACGGTGCCGCGCGGCTCCTCCTGGCTGCTGCGGACTTCAATCCGTCCCCCGTGCAACGAGATGATCCGGTTGACCAGCGCCAGTCCGAGGCCGCTGCCCTCCGTGCTGCGCGCATTCGAGCCGCGGTAAAGCTCCTCGAAAATCTTGGAGACATCCTCAGCAGGGACGCCGGCTCCCGAATCGGCCACCTCGATGATGACCGCGCGCCCATCCTCAGAAAGCCGGATCTCTACGGAGTCGGTATCGCATGTGAACTTGAGAGCGTTCTCCACCAGGTTGTAGATGGCAAGCACCAGCAGGTCGCGGTCGCCCGTGATCGTCGGGAAGGGCGAAGGCACTTTGGGGATCAGCAGGCTCACATCCCGACCCTTGTACGCTGGCAGGCTGTGCGCCGCGTCCACCACATCCTGCAGCAGGTCCGGTACATCCACCTGCCAGAGCTCGATCGGGCGCTCTCCCAGGTCCGACAGCTTGCGCAGGTCGGTCAGCAAGCGCGTCAGTCGCTCGACGGCGTGTCCCGCGTTCTGCACAGCGCGCTGACGGTCCGTGGCAGCCTGCGCCTCCTGCATATTGACCAGGGCGGCGCGTAAACCGGTCAATGGATTTTTGAGCTCATGGTCCAGCCGCCGCAAGAAGCGACGCCGGTCCTGCTCCGCCTCGTGCCTGGCTGCCTCGACCAACACCTGGGTCTGTTCTGCGCGGCGCAGGGTGCGCTGGTAGAAGATCAGCAAAATGCCGGTGATAAAGAGCCCCAGCACCAGGGCGACGAAGCCGAGGTTGCGGATGGTCATTCCGAACACAAAGCCGATAAAACCAAAATCCGCTTTCACCATGAACGGCGGCAGAGATTGGGCAAGCACACTGACCAGGATAAAAGCAATAATCCCGCCCACCAGGGGCAGGAATAGCAAGAGAAAGGTTACCCAGCTTTTCTTGAGCATACCGGGATAATCTTACCCCTCTCCATGCACCGGTGCAATGAAGCTGTACCCCTCCCCGGGAATGGTTTCGATGAAGCGCGGATCCGCGGGATCATCGTCCAGGGCGCGACGCAGCTCTGCCATCCGCGTATCCACGGTCCGCGTGCCAGCCGGGTATTCCCAGCCCCAGACGGCTTCCAGAAGCCGCTCACGGGTTACAGCCTCATCCGGATGCGTCATGAGGTATTCCAGGACCGCCAGAGCCTTGGGAGTGAGCTCCACGGTCACGCCAGACAACGTGGCGCGCCGCGCCCGGCGATCCAGCGCCAGATCCCCGGCCGTCAACAGCCACGCGGCGGAAAGCGAGCGCTCGCCCGGGCGGGCGCGGCGTAACACCGCCCGGATGCGCGCCAGCAGCTCGTGTGGGTCAAAAGGCTTATTCAGGTAATCGTCCGCCCCTTCTTCCAGGGCCAGGGCGCGCTCGGATGCCTCGCCCACCTGTGTCAGCAGGATGGTTGGCGTCCAGATCTTGGACCTGCGCAAGCGGCGCAGCGTCTCGCGGCCGTCCATGCGCGGCATGAGCACATCCAGGATGATCAGCTCCGGATGGTACGCCTGCGCCTTTTCCAGCGCGCTCACACCATCGGATACCACCAGCACACGGAACCCGGCGCGCTCCAGGAACGGCGCCAGGCTGTCTGCAATGGTGGGATCGTCGTCGGCAAGAAGGAGGGTGGATCTTTGGGAAGACATATAGATCGATGCGCTGCGGCATCGGGTGAGCAACACACTGGGGAGAGAAAAGGCCTGACCCAGACGGGCCAGGCCTCATCCTTCACAGAACGAATGGGAATCTAGTTGATTCTGCTATAGGTTGACATGGTGGCTCCGATCACCTCGGATTCCTTCGCCATGTCGAACACAGGCGGCTGCGTAGCGTAAACTCCAGGATTGACAGAATGCAGGACGAACGCCAGGCTGATGCAGGCATTGTTATAGGTGGTCGAATAGGCAGTCCAATCATAACGTTGGCCCGCTCCCGCGTCCTGTCCAGATTGCTTCAAGAACTGGATATTGTTGATCGTCACATTCCCAGAAGAGGTGGGATTTTGCACCGCCGGGCTGACACAGGGAGTTAAGCCTTCCACCACGAGGATCTGGATATACTTCTCTCGAAGATTGGTCCCGGCGGCAACGATCGGCAGCGTCACGTAGCCATCATTGTCTGATTGACTCACGATATTCGCGCCTGATGGAAGGCTAAATCTAAAATTGTATTTATTGTTTTGATAAAAACCCGTCGTGGTACTCGATGTTGACGTAGGCGTTGGCGTAGCAGTGGAAGTCGATGTACCAGTGGGAGCAGCGGTCGTGCTGGTAGGCGTCGGGGTCGCGGTCGGAGCTGCGGTGGTGCTCGTTGCTGTTGGCGTTGCCGTGGGAGCGGCCGTCGTGCCAGTTGGTGTGGGAGTAGCAGTACCGCTACACGGCGCCGGCGGGGTCGGTACGGGCAAGGTCTCAGAGCGGGTGTTGTTCTGCTCATTGCTCTCTGCCACTGCGTTGCCCGAGTCAACCGTGGCCGTCACGGGATTGCTGTAACCCGCAAAGAACACATTCTTGGTCTCGCCGACTGCCAGACCATTGACCGTCTGCTGCGCCGTCTCAACGGTCACGTTGAAGCTGCCTGCGGCTGCCTGTCCGTTGTTGGTTACCCAGACGCGCGTGCCCAGGGCAGCGCCTTGCTCCAGACAGCTTGTATTTTGTAGCTCGATTCGCATCTGCGAAACGGTCAGGTCCGGTTGAGCCGTGCCACCGCCGCCAGGACGGTAGATATGCGGACCCACCCACAACGCACGGTCGCCGACCGGGGAGCCCCAGGCACGCACCGTCAGGATGAACTTGACATCCTTGCCAGCCAGGAAGCTCAAGTCAACGTCCACCGTTCCAAATTTGCCTTGAGGCCGATCATATTTTTCCAGGAAAGGGAAGGGGTTCCCGAAGCTCTGGATCGGACCGGTGCCGGTCTGATAATCGAGGCTGAAGAGCGCATAGCAGGCGGTCGCGCCGTATTCGCAGCTCAGGCTCGAGCGGAAGCGGTCACCGCGCTGGACGCGGAAGGCAGGGAAGAAGCCCTGAATGTAACCGTCGTTGCTGTTTTGCGGGAACACCAGGATGCCAGGTCGTGGGTCGGTGGCACCTGATTCCAGCCTCGGGTTGGCAACTTCCCAGACAAATCCCTTGGCGTCGCCCTCGGTTCCGGGGCATGAGAGTTGACCTGCGCCGCTGAACCATTTGCCATCGTCGCAAGCTCTCGTCGCAAAGTCATAGGCGATGCCCGGCGACGGTGTCGCCGTCGGGCCACCCGGTGTGATGGTGGGCCCAGGAGTGGCGGTCGGTCCGGAGACCTTGATATCCACCCACCAGGCTCTGTTGCCCTGCGGACCCCAGCCAAAGAGAGCGCCGGTCGCGTTCTTGAACATCCACAAACCACGATAGGAACCGGCGGTGGATGGGGCAGTCAAATTGACGGAAACGTCGATCGTCTGTCCGGAGGCAATCACCTGGCCCTGAGAAAGCGGGAGCGGAGCGGAGGTCGGCCCGCCCATCTGGTCGCCGCTGACGAACACCAACTGGTAGGAGGAGTTCCACGAGCAAGGGCCGACGTTCTTCAGACGCCAGGTCTTGGTGAACGCTGCCCCGGGAGCCATCACCGTTCCATCGCGAACGGTCACATCGCCCACAAATTGCACACGATCACATGAGGAGGGTGGAACGGTCGCGGTGATCGGACCCGGCGTAGAAGTCGGTGTCGGCGTCGGCGGCGTTCCTGTCATAGTTGGCGTAGGAGTTGCCGTCACACCCCGGCGCACGATGACCGGGTTGCCCCACAAGGCAAAATCGCCAGCCGGCGAGCCGTAGGCAGAGATATACAGAATGAACTTGACGGTCTGGCCTGCCAGCGGGCTGAGATCCAGGTTCGGGCTGTAAGTCCACCCTTCGTACTTCTCCCGGAACGACCAGAAGTTCCGGATCGTGGTGCCGACCTGATAATCGAGCCGGTAGGCAACATAGCAGGAGGTTGCATTGAATTCACAACCTACCGTGGTCTGGAACCGGTCTCCCCGTTGTACGGCGAAATCGGGATAGACCGCCTGAATAAATCCATTTGTCACTTGCTGGGGAGAGAAAAGCATGCCCGGCTTCGAATCGATTACACCGCTCTCGAAACTGGGGTTGCGGACGAGATTGCTCGGGCTGCTCAGCAGCGCC
>DAITPI010000263.1:0-6452 GCA_036833655.1 Anaerolineales bacterium
TGAGGCAGCGGCGAGCGGCGTTTATCGCCCAGGTGGAGCAATATCGCCCGGCGGAGGTGAAGGAAGAGACTCTTGCCGACGATCAGCAGCTCATGAAGCTGTTCAAAGGCATCAAAGCCGCGGAGGCAGATTACCCGCCCCGGATGATGGCTGCCCGGCGGTCGGCATTTGTCCGCCAGGCGGTGCGTACCGGCCAGATCGGCCTGTGGGATGCCTGGCGCGCCTGGTTCGAGCGTTTACTGGCTTCTCTCAAGACGCCGTCTGTATCCTCCTCGAATGCGATGCGGACCTCGCTGGTCCTTGCGATGTTGATGCTGGCTGCTTATGTTGGCTCGCTCCTTGGGGCCTATGGGTCGGTGCTGCAGGCTTCTCCGGGCCAGGTGGGGGTAGACCGACAGGTTCCTGTCCTGGCGACCAATACGGAAGAGACCGCCAAAGTCGTTTGTAAGCCCGGCTACGAGCCGCCGTTGTGTCTGGTGAAAGGGTTCAAGCCAGACCAGGACCTCACGTATCAGGGGAACGGCGTTGCCCGCCCCGCCGTTGCCAAGGATACATTGCCAGGCTATAACGGGGTTCATCAGCCAGCTTATGTCAATGACGGTCTTTATGGACCCGGTGCCAGCTGGATCAGCAATAGCGCCTACAGCTGGATCAAGATCGACCTGGGCAAAGCCACGACGATCAACACGGTCACCTTTGGCAGGGACCGCCTCGGGAACTTCAACGACCGCGATCCGGGTCAATTCGTAATCGCGGTTGCGCTGAACGATGATGTGTACGCCGACGGGAACAACAGCAACGATTACATTGAATATACCCAGATCTATCACTCCCAGGAGGACGGTTTCAATGGCATCATTTCGGGTCCGGAGACCGTACGGGCTGCCTTCCGGCCCGTGACCGCCCGCTATGTCAAGATCACGTTTGCCAATCCGGGCACCGCTGTGGATGAGGTAGAAGTCTTCATGGTTCAGCCGCCCGTGGTTGCCGCTGAAGACCCGACTCGCAAACCAAGGGACGAGCAGCCCCTTGTGCCGGCCACATCGGTCCCCAGCAATACGCCGTTCCCGACCGACACGGCAAGTCCGGTTCCCACCGATACGCCGGTGCCTACCGACACGCCCGTGCCGCAACCGACTGACACGCCAACCGATATCCCGCCGACCAATACACCGCGCCCGACTCGAACACCGACACCGGAGCCAACAAACACACCAGAGCCCACCCATACACCGCGCCCGACACGGACACCCACGCCTCTGCCCACCGATACGCCAGCACCGACCAGTACCCCCATCCCGACGGATACACCTGTTCCCGTACCCACGGATACCCCCGTGCCACTGGTTGTTCTCACAGAATCGCCGGTATCCATCACGGTGCCCTGAACATCCGGCCCTTAGAATGCCAAGCCCCTGAGCTTTGATGCTCTCAGGGGCTTGTTGTTGCCCTAGCAGTGAATGTAGAGCATCTTCATCTGGATGTATCCAGATGTTTCTAGTTGCACACGAATCGAATACAATCGCCCCATTCCATCCGGATGCATTGCAGCGTTGATATCTCTAGTGTTATATGAGGAGTGAGCATGGCTGAACCGATGTATTTCCAGTGGCAGAACAAAGTCCTGTTAAAGACCATTTATCCCCGGCGGAACAGGAAGCTGGCAGATTTCCTGATCTATTGCCAGGAGATCGATCTGTGGCAGCAATACAAGGACAAGGATATCGATGACCTGGGTGCCGAGGTGGATGAGTATCTTGCAGGCCGCGAGACTGGGGTTATCACAGCCTATAAATCTTACAAGACCGAGTACAGTTATTTCACCAATGAGCAGATGTGCAACTGGTATCTGGGGAAATACAAACCGAGTAGCGAAGTAGACCTGGCGCCGATCAAGGAGATGCACCGCGCCTTCATGCAGAACTTGCCAAAGCGCCAGGACGTTCGCCGGGAGAAGAATTTTGTTGCCTACTATCTGACCGTCTGGCAGGAGAGGGTTCGAAAGCTAAAGGAGGAGGAGAAGCGGCTGGAGCGCCGGCTGGCGGTCATCCTGCCAGACCACCGCGATCGACCGGCGCTGACCGAGCAATTGAAGAAGCTGAGAGAAGTGACCATGCCGATGATGAACGAGGAGCTGAAGCGACTGGTCAAGTTCCTCTCGACCTACAACAAGATCGAGAAGCGCAAGCTGGAGTTCTACATGGCGACGGAGTCTGCCAAGGGGGAGGTCCAGGGCTTGCGCACCAGGCTGGACGGGCTGCAAACGCCGGTCAAGCGGCTGGAGTCGGAGTGCCGCGAGCTCTCTGCGGCGGTGAAGCGGATCCAGGCGCCGCCAAGGCGAGAAGCCCTGGACGGCTATTTCTCTACCGAAAATGTCGAGGACGCGCTCGGCCGCGATTTCCCCGAGGTGGATCCCACGTTGATCAAGGGAGTGAGCGGCGTTCACAAACGCCTCGCCGTCGAGCTGCGTACCCTGAAAAGTGACGACGTCAAGCGCGTGCGGCTCAGGAACTATGTGGAGGAGCTGCGCGGGCAGCACAGCACGCTTGTTTCCGAGGTCAACCGGCTCGAATCGCAGTTGCGGGGCGCCTCTGGCGGCTCGACCGGTGAGAAGCAGGCGCGCCTGAACATGCTCAAGGGCGCGGGGCTGAGAGCCGTGGAAACCGAGCTTGACAAAGTGAGCGATTATCATGCCGCCTTCGAATATGCCAACAAGCCGCAGGCCGAGCGCACCAGGCTCAGCGAGCAGAAAGAAAAGGAGCTGAAGCAAAAGCAGGCGAGCATGTCCCAGCTGGCAGACCAGGCGGCGGCCATCGAAAAGGACCTCGAGGCGAAAGAGACCATTCTGAACATGTCGGAGGTGGATTACCTGGTCCGTTTCGTCCCTGAGAAACCGATCAGCGTGGCAGACATCGTGCGCGGCAAAATTGAGACCTATAAGTCTGCTCTTGAGGGCCGGATGGATGAGAGTCGTTCCGATGACGAGATCCAGCAGGAATTCCTGGAGGAGATCGTCCAGCGTTTCATTGCAAAACCGGGGGAATACCCGCTGTGGCTGCAATACATGGTTCTGCATTTCTCGGGCATGCGCTACGCCACAGCCCACGGCTCCTGGGCAGATCCCAAGGAGCTGTTGATCAATTTGCGAACATCCGAGCTGGAGAAGGTCTTCAAGACCTGGGACGACGATACGGTCGAGGCGGTGAGCGAGGAGCGTCTGGACGCGTACGCGTCGCCGGACCCTGCCACATCGCCCAAGCTGGCGCGTGCGCAAGATCAAAGGTCGAAAGACAAAGTCGCCGCCTACCTGAGCCGGCTCAAGCTGCCCTATCGCAGACGGGATGCCCTTTTTGAGTTGCTGGTTGCGGAAGAGAGTTACGAAATCCGCTCCATGGATCCTGCCGCGGCGTTGGAAGAGCTGAAGGAACGCCGGGCGCCTCTGGCGGGCGAAGCCAGGGCCGGCAACAGCGCCAAACCGGCGGATGTCGCCCAGGCGCTGGAGGAGCTGGAATCTCAACGGGATTTCATCCCGGACTGGATGTGGAAGGAGATCACCAAGCTCACCGATCTGCGCGTCCAGGAGGCGAAGGACGATAGCTGGAATAAGCTGACCGAGGAAGAACAGGACGAGAAGAACGAAGCCCGCTATGCCCAGTTTCGCGAAATCATGAATAAGTGGAAGCAGGATAATCTGACCGGCTGGCGCGAGGAGCACGATCGCTCGAACCGGTTGATCGTGACCAGTTCGGTTTGCAACGAGGTCGCGGAACAGATTCTGCACCTGCGCGGTCATTCGCCTGCCGGCGGACTCACCGGGATCGTCGATTGGTACATGAAGATGGTGAAGGAAGATAAGGCGCCGGGCATGCTGCGACCGTATTTCGTGTTCGCCAAAGAGGGCGCCGAGGAATATTACCGGGAGGGCGCCAACATCCTGTGGCTGCGCTTTGTGAACGAGGTCCCCAATGCCTGGCGCGTGGCAAAACCACTGTCCGTCAATGGCGACCGGTTGATCCCCGACAAGTATCGCAGTAATGAGGGCAAGCCGGATGAGTGGATCTATGCGGAAGGCGACATGATCACGCGCCGGCGGACGCGCACGGTGGATAAGCGGCTGGTCAAAGATCAGCAGTGGCTGCGCTGGATGCATGCCGCGACGGTGGCAAAGGTGGCAGATACCGCCGATGGCAAGATTGTGTTGACCTTCGAGACGGCGTTGCCGTACGACGATCCGACGGTCTCTGCGGTGGGCGTCTTTAAGCACGATCTGCGCAACCTGATGTGGGACGGCGGCGAAGAGAACTACTTTGGGTCGTTCATCGGTTACTTGCCGGACGGCGAGATCCCTGCCGTTGACCTGGAGGACATGCTGGATTGGAACCACATTCTGCGCCGGCAGGTCATGGCGCCTGCACAGTTGGCGGATTATCGCAAGAAATACATCCGCATAGCGTAGCCTCCTGAAGGCATGCGAGGAGCTTCTGTGGACTGCTGCACCTAGCCGTCCACTTTTTTTGCGTTTTGCGGGAACATTGATCGTTCCTTGTGAGTCTTACTCGCAGTGAACCTCGGCGAAGGGAGAATCGAATACAATTAAGTCCTCGATGTCCGTGCTCCCCAGAAAATGCAAACCCGTGTTCGAATCAGGAATGCTCTCCCGGCCTTGGTTAATTCTCTGTATCTTCAAAATGAGTGAGCTCCATGAAATTTCCCCAAAAATTCAACTCCGCCTTTGATAAATATCTCGTGGGCGGATTGGGCTGTGGATTGATCGTCCTGTGCGTGCTGCTGAGCAGCTTTTTCATCATCTGGCAGAACCCGCCGCGTCCTGCTCCCACCGCCACCCTGGCGTTGCCCGGAACAGATGCCACGCCAACGAGCAACCCCAACGTCACCCCGACCGCGCTTTTCCAGTTTGGCACGCCCAGCCCCTTACCGACTGGCCTCCCCACTCCGACACCTGCTGAGAGTGGGACGCAGGTGCCAATTGGCTCTATTCCCTCGGCTGTGCCGCAAGGGCAATATGGGGGCTCGCCGCCCACAGGGCGGATCGTTTTCACCTGCTTTATTAACCAGATCGACCAGATCTGCCTGATGAATGGCGATGGATCGGATCGTAAGCAGCTGACAGACTCCGATGGTACCTCTTTCTATGCCTCCCTCGCGCCCGACGGGGATACGATCTACTTTTCCTCGCGACAGTCGGGAAGCTTTGATCTTTACACTATAAACCCGCGTGGACGTGGCTTGCGGCGCCTCGTCGGAGGGATCGGCAGCCTGTACGCGCCCGAGCGCTCCCCCACGAATGACCGGATCGTCTTCACGAACAACACCGGCGGCCAGCAACGGATCTGGATCGTGCGGACCGACGGGAAGAATCCCCGGCCCCTGAGCGATGGACCCGAGGACATTGACCCGACCTGGTCGCCGGATGGGAACTGGATCGCGTTCGCCTCGGCGCGCACGGGAGAGCGCCAGCTCTATATCATGTACAAGGACGGAACGCAGGTCCGCCAGGTGACGAACCTGCCCGATATGGGCGGACGCAGCACGTGGTCGCCCGATGCCAGAAAACTGGCGTTTTACGCAGGACCCGCCGAGAACCACAACATCTATGTGATCAATACGGATGGGACCGGCCTCGTGCAGCTCACCAACGGCGGCGACAACCTGGGTCCCAGCTGGTCGCCGGACGGCAACTGGATCGCGTTCACTTCTTTCCGCGATGGCAACAACGAGATCTATATCATGCATCCTGATGGCACGGGTGTGACGCGCCTGACGAACAATGCCATTTCTGACTGGCAGCCGCGGTGGGGGCCGTGAGTTGGAGATTGGAGAGCAGAGAGCGGTGGACGTTTCATCAGCGTGGGGCGCGTCGTTTAACACTTAAATGGAATTTCTGAAGAAATACCTATCGACATTCGATCTGTTGTTATTTGGTGGTCTGGGGTGTGGGGCGTTGGCCCTGTGTGTCATCGGCAGTGCGTTTGTCTACCTCTGGCAGAATCCGCTGGGAGAGCCTGCCCCTGTTACGAAGACGCCTCCTGTTGCAGGCAGTCCGCCTGCGTTAACGGCTTCAGGCCCTGGCATCCCCACGGCGACAGGGGCTCCCTCGCTCGTGCCCACACTGGATGAGCTGCTCGCGCCTACGCCGATTCCAACGGCTATTCCCGATTTGGGAGGCGGCTCCTCCGAGGGTGGCAAGATCGTCTTCACCTGTTACATCAGCCAGATCGATCAGATCTGCCTCATGAACGCGGATGGGACCGGACGCAGGCAACTCACGAATTCCCCGTCCACTGCCTTTTATCCGTCGCTCTCGCCGGACGGCCAAACGGTCTACTTTTCCTCGAATCAGAGCGGAAACTTCGAGATCTATTCGATCGACCTCGCTGGCAATGGATTGCAGCGCCTGACGAACGGCATCGGCACATTGTACGCGCCGGAGC
>DAITPI010000264.1:0-6423 GCA_036833655.1 Anaerolineales bacterium
GCCGGCCGAGACCGATAGCAATATCTGTGTAGCCGCTGAAGTCAAAATAGATCCGCAGCGAATAACAATACAGAAGCGCCCACATCCAGACCGCGGAGTGGACCTGCTCGGCGAACACCTCATTCAGGGCAATCCATGCCAGGGCGTCGGCGATCACGAACTTCTTGAACAGCCCCAGGAAGAAGCGTGTGCCGGCGTCGACCCAGCCTGCGCGATCGAGGCGGACCGGGTTGTTCAGGTCCTGTTTGAATCGCTCCAGGCGGTCAATGGGCCCCGCCGTAAACGAGGGAAAGAAGATCACGTAATTGACGTAATCGCTCAGCGGCACCGACGACAGCCGACCCGCGTTCCGGTCCAGGACCGTATGCAGCAGCCGGAAAGCGACGTAGGAAAACCCCAACCAGGAGAGGGCGCTTAGCCCGCCTGTCTCTTTCCCCCGGAGAACGGAAATCGTCTGGAATATCGCGCTTAACATCATCGGCAGCTTGATCAGGACAAACAGACCGATCAAGGCGAGCGCGGCCAGCAGGAGCAGGATCCGCGGGAACTTCCTGACCTGTGCAATGACAAGACCGAAAGCCAGTACGATCACAACCACGAGTCCGACCCACTGCAGCCTCGGCGTGGCAGCGGTAAAGAACGACTCGAACCCGAAGTAACGATTGAGGTCCATCAGCACGATCACGCCCAGCAGGACGGTCAGGGCAGGCGCGTTCTGCCTCCAGCCGCGCACCTCGGGCGTGGACGTGAGCAGCCAGGCAAGGGCGGTCAGGATCAGCGTCGCGGTCGGAAGCCAGTAGGTGAGTGTGATCTGTTCTTGAGCTGGCTGCAGCCAGTAAATAAAGAAGGCGCTGACCCCAAGCAACGCCAGAGAACGACCCCTTTTGAGTTGTCCAACCAGGTAGGCGATTCCCGCAATGATGAAAAGCTGCGATGCGGACATTTAGAAGCCCTGATAGATCCAGGTCGGCGAGGTATCGGCAGTGAAGATCACCAGGGCGATCAAGATCAGACACAGGAGAAGCGCAAGAAGGTTTTCTCGGGTAAATAAAACCTGCGAGAGTTTTTTCATAGGTGTACCCACTAGGATTGACGTAAATAGGCTTCCATGAAATCGTCCAGGTTGCCATCGAGGATGGCCTGGGTATTCCCGGATTCATGCTCGCTGCGATGGTCTTTCACCATCTGATACGGATGCAGCACGTACGAGCGGATCTGGCTGCCCCATTCGGCTTTTGTATATTCGCCACGCAGAACTGCCCGCTCTTCTTCTTTTTCGGCCTGCCTGAGCTCGAGCAGTCGGGCCCGCAGAATTCGCATTGCAAACTCACGGTTCTGGGTCTGCGAGCGCTCATTCTGACAGGTAACCACAATCCCCGTGGGAAGGTGCGTGATGCGGACGGCGGTCGCGTTTTTCTGGACATTTTGCCCGCCGGCGCCCGAGGAGCGATACACATCCATTTTGATGTCGCCAGGGTCGATCTCCACCTCGGCATCGTCCATGGCGACCTGTGGCAGAATTTCCACCAGCGCGAACGAGGTGTGCCGGCGATGCGCGGCGTCGAAAGGAGAAAGCCGCACGAGACGGTGGACCCCCTTTTCGGAGCGCAGATAGCCGAAGGCATACTCGCCGTCCACTGCGATGGTCACACTTTTGATGCCGGCTTCTTCGCCCTCGGTCAGGTCCAGGATCTCGGTGGCATAGCCGCGTTGCTCCGCCCAGCGCAGGTACATGCGCTCGAGCATGGCTGCCCAGTCTTGCGAATCGGTCCCGCCAGCGCCGGCGTGGATCGCAAGAATCGCCGAGTCACGGTCATACTTGCCGGAGAGCATCGCGGTGAATGAGCGCTTGTCCAGCTCCGACTCCAGCGCCGACACCTCTCCTCTAGCTCCGTGCGCAGGCTTTCATCGTCGAGCTGGGCAAGCTCGAGCGTATCCGACAGGTGGCGCGCGAAGCTGCGCCAGGAATCGACTTCCGCTTTAATGGTGTTGTACTGCTTCATGACCCGCTGCGCTTCGGATGGGTTATTCCAGAAGCCCGGAGACTCTATCTGTTTCTCAAACTGTGCGAGCTGTCCTTCTTTTACCGCGAAGTCAAAGACGCTCCAGGAGCTGGTCGGTTAAGTGCTGGGCGGACTGTAATCGATTGATAAGATCTTGCATATTTCCTCCAAATAAAACCCGTCCTGAGTGCTTCGCCATCGAAGAACGCATAAGAATATGTTCGGGCTTTGTTGATGAAGCTATTTCCCTAGAATTCCTTGCACAAACGCATCCGGATCGAACGGGATCAAGTCTTCCGGTTTTTCGCCTAAGCCGGCGAACAAGATGGGCAAACCCAGCTCGCGCTGGATCGCAAATGCCATCCCACCCCGCGCGGACGAGTCCAGTTTCGATAAGATCACACCGGTCACCCCCACGGCTTCCTTGAACGCCTTTGCCTGCTGCAGGGCATTCTGCCCGGTGGTGGCATCCAGCACCAGCCAGACGGCATGGGGCGCGCCTGGCAGCGCCTTTCCAATCACACGATCGACCTTCTTCAATTCTTCCATTAAATTGAAGCGGGTGTGCAGGCGACCGGCTGTGTCGACGAAGACCAGATCGATCCCGCGCGCCGCGCCCGATTGGACAGCATTGAACGCAACTGCGCCCGGGTCCGACTCCGGCGCGCCCGCGATCACGTCTACGTTGAGGCGGTCTCCCCAGACCTGTAGCTGGTCCACGGCCGCCGCCCGGAACGTATCCGCCGCGCCGAAGAGCAAGGATTTCCCTTCCGCTTGATAGCGCTTGCCAAGCTTGGCGATCGTAGTGGTCTTGCCAGAGCCGTTGACGCCGACGACCACGACGACAGAAGGCTTATGGTCCCAGGTAAGCGGAGGCGGAGGATCCAACCGGGCACGGAGCTCCTCTCGAAGGGCTTCCGAGAGCTCTTCGGAGCGGATCAAGCCCCGGTCCCGGACGAGGATGCGAAGATCCTCCAGGATTTCTGAGGTGGTTTCGATGCCGACATCCGCCTGGATCAGGAGAGTCTCCAGATCTTCCCACGTTTCCGCCGTGATCTCGGTCGCCCCCAGGAGTGTGGCAAGCTGCCCAAAGGCTGTTTTGCTCGTTTTTGCCAGCCCGCTTTTCCATTTCTCGAAGAATTCAGCCATGACGGGCGATTATATCATGAGGGTTTTCTATGATATACTCTTTTTCCGGTTGAGGGCAAATCCAAAATTCAGTGCCAGTTTGAACTTGATCGAAAAGGTGAAACCGAAAAAGGTATAAGAATCATGTCAAATGAACCCATTCACGTTACTGATGCTGCATTCGAGCAAACCGTCCTGCAGTCTGCTGTCCCTGTGATCGTCGATTTCTGGGCCCCGTGGTGTGGTCCATGCAAGATGGTGGCACCCATTCTCGACAAGCTCGCCAGGGAGTACGAAGGCAAGATCCTGGTTGCCAAGGTCAATACCGACGAAAACCCCGAGTGGATGAACAAGTATGGCATCCAGGGCATCCCCACCATGCTGTTTGTTTCGAATGGAAAGATCGTCCATCGCCAGGTGGGCGCATTACCCGAGCGCATGCTGCGGGATGTGGTGACACAGTTCATGGAGGTTGTCAGCCAGCCGTAGCTCGCCCGGAGGAGGGCACCATGATGAGAAAGACTGCTGTCGTTCTTTGTTCGGTACTTGCTCTGTTGCTCGGCGCCTGCGCGAATATTTTCACCCCCACGCTGCCCGCAGGACCGACGGCGGATTCGGCTGCGACGTCCGATTCGCTCTTCCAGACCGCCGTTGCGCAGACCCTGACCGCGCAGCCCTCGCCGACGCCGGTGACCTCGTTCGACACGGCAACCCTCCCCGTCAGCGCCTCTGCCTCGCCTACTCTCGTCGGAACGGACAACACAGCCACCCTGCCTGCTGAATCGGCAACGCTGCCCCCAACCGATGTTCTTGCGGGTACAGCCACCTCTGTGCCGACGGCCAGTCCAACCTTGGTCATTGGCACGGGAACAGGTCTCCCTCCTACGGCGACCGCGTTCGCCCCGAACACCACGGCCACCTCAACGCTTGCCGCAGGCCAGGTCACAGCCGTGTGGACGCTGGCGGTACGAAAGTATGGAACCCTGCCACCGGCAGTGCCCTACAGCCAGGTCACCCTGATCAACAAGGCAAACGCCGAGGCATATATCTCCCTGCAAGTGACGATGCCCGACGGGCAGTATTCCGTTATCGAATATCCCGTCAAGGGACGAATCCGCATCCAGGCTCCCGTAGGTTCCTACCTATATGTAGCCTGGGTCGGCGGACGCAAGATGGTCGGAGAATTCCGGCTCCATAACGATGATGATCTCTCGATCACCCTGTACCGAGACAGAGTCACCATCAAATAAGCACCAGATTTCCTATCCACTGAAAGTGAAGTAGTAATGAAACGAAACATGCTCCTCATCGGTGCTGTATTCATCCTGCTTGCCAGCGCCTGCTCCCCTCGGGCGACACCGACGATGAATCCAGCAGACGTGCAGCAGACGGCGCAAGCCGCTGCATTCACCATGGTCGCAGAGACTCAACTTGCAATGCCGACAGCGACGGTCCCGCCCACCGTCACACCAACCTCTGCGCCTACCAATACACCTCCGCCTCTTCCCACTCTGAACACCCAGGGTACGCAGGTAGCTACCGCCGGGGTCGGGGGACTGCTTCCAACAGCACTGCCGAGCTTTACCTCGCAGGCTCCGCTGCAACCCCCGCCAGCCTCTTCGGGATCTAGCTCTTCGACCACAGAAGGTAACTGCAACCAACCCCTGACCTCATGGCAGGGACCCACGGCGAATTTCAGCATTGTCAACCAGACGAAGCCGCAGGGAACGATTGTCCTGTCCATGTTCGTGCAGAGCGACCTCAATCAGTGCGGTTACCTGATCATCAATGGCAATAGCTTCAGCGGGCCGGTCGGTCAATATAGCGCGGGCGCCTTCATCACTGGCAAACAGAACTTCAAAGCGTTTGGCAGCTTCCGGATCACAGAAGGCAACTGGTCGATCATTGTCCGGAACGATAGCATCCTTGCCAAAGGCGGTTGTTCCCCCAATTGCTAGATCCATCAGGAGACACTGACTCAGAATGAAACACCTTCACACCATCACGTTCGTTGCTGTTTTCGCCGTGATCATCAGCGCCTGTGGAGCGCCAGCTGCGCCGACAGCCAATCCGGTCGACGTACAGAATACTGCTGTCGCCGCGGCGTTCACCATCGTCGCACAGACCCAGGCTGCCGTGCCGACCGCCACGCCACTGCCCCCCACGGAGGCGCCCACGAACACCCCTCCTCCAACCAATACGCCAGTGCAGCTGCCGACACTCGCAGTCACATCGACGACAGCTCCAGTCGCTGGCGCGGCGACCACGGACCCTTGCTCCAACCGGCAGCTCTCGCCGCAAAAGGGCCGGGAAACCACGATCCGGGTCGTGAACGCGACCAGGGTGACGATTACTGTGTCCATGTACCTGAATGAGACCGAGGGAGCCGGTGAGTGTGGATGGCGCAGCTTTAACCTTGCCAGGAATAATGACATTGTTTTCACCGACCTGGTGCAAGGCTGCTACAACCTGTGGGCGTGGAGCGACGACCCCAAAGGAAGGTTCAATTCCAGCGGAGGCGGCTGCATCAATAATCCGGATAAGTGGACGTTTGAAGTGACCTCCGCCGTGATCAGATTTACGGGCCCCTAGGCTTTCGCAGGCAACGCCAGGACAAGAGGTGAGCGGCTCTGCCGCTCACCTCTTGACTTTAAGTACCGGGAACCGTAGACGCGTCCAATCCGTCTTTTGGGAAACAACAAATGGAGAGAAGATGAGCTTGAGATTTTTACTTTTTGTGATGCTGGTCCTGGCAGCCTGCAGCCCTCTGCCCCAGACAGCCACCCTGCCACCCGATAGCCCGGTGACCAGCCCGCCCGCGGACGATATGCCAACGAGCGAGCCCGCTCCCAGTCCTCTCGCCCCCAGGCCCGGCGACGAGCAGCTGACCCGCGGCAACGTGTTTGTCCAGGAAGCTGGCCTGTTGATCCGGGAAAGCTATCCGCCCCAGATCGCGCTGACCGTGAGCGGCGAGCTGCCCACGCCCTGCCACCAGCTGCGGATCGCCCTCTCCGAGCCGGATCAAGAGAACAAGATCGCGGTAGAGGTGTATTCCGTGGTCAATCCCGATATGGTGTGCACGCAGGTGCTCCAACCGTTCCAGGAACAGGTGGAGCTGGGATCCTTTCCGAGCGGACATTACTACGTCTGGGTGAATGGCGAATTGGCGGGCGAGTTCGATTCGTAAGTCCACGAGCCAAACGCAAAGGACACTACGCTTACACCCCCTGGCACCGTACGCCAGGACAGGTGTGCGTGCCAGTGCAGGTGAGGTCACAAAGCTTTTTGGTTT
>DAITPI010000265.1:0-6418 GCA_036833655.1 Anaerolineales bacterium
TTCAGGTGGCCGCCCATGAGCTACGCACGCCGCTGACCGTGATCAAGGGCTATATGGGGATGATCAAGGCATCGCCGGTCCTGCAGCACGATCCTGCGCTGATGCAAGCTATGGAAGGCGTTATCCAGGGGACGAACCGCCTGCACCAGGTGGTCAACAGCATGCTCGACGTAGTACGGCTCGAAAACCAGGTATTGACTCCCCATCTGGAGACGGTGATGCTCGGCCCGCTGCTACGCTTGATCCGCAAAGATTACATGGAGGAATTGGCGGAGCGCCAGATCAAGCTCGAGCTGGATCCAAGCATCAATAACGCGCCGCCCCTGCGAGCAGACTTTGTGCTGCTAAAGAAGGCGGTCGAGAACATCGTTGTGAACGCGATCAAGTTCACGCCCGATGGGGGCTCCATCTTTGTTACAGCCAGCCCGGTCCCCATGGACGGGCGCGGCGAGGTCTGTGAGATCCGCATCCGTGACACCGGCATTGGCATTGACCCCTCTAACCAGACGATCATCTTCGAGAAGCTCTACCAGCTTGGCAAGGTGGAGCTGCACTCCTCGGGGCGCACCACGTTCAAAGGTGGGGGACCCGGTCTGGGTCTCGCCATTGCCGCAGGGATCGTCAAGGCGCACGACGGCAAGATCTGGGTCGAGAGTCCAGGGTACGACGAGGAAGAGTTACCCGGCAGCACGTTTATCGTCCAGATACCGGTGGCAAAATAAGAAAACGTCCGAAGTGGCTGCGGAAGTTTTCTTATTCGATCGTTAGTCTTCGGTACGGATTACGGTGCTGTTACGGTCAAAGTAATTCGTGAGCCGGCTTCGTAAGGGGGTAAGCAAGCCAATGTGCGCAAGCATGAAACTTGAAAATGCTAACATCACAATAAAAAATATCAGATCATTGAAAACGTAGGAAAGCTTTGCATTCGGAACAAACACATACCGAATCACAATCAATACCAACTGGAACAGGTTGATGATCAACAAAGGAATCGAGAGCGGGCGGAGCTTATGCCCCTCGATAATGAGATGAAGCCCAACCATTCCAGCCAGTGCCGACCCCATTACAGCAAGATATGCAAGGAAACGGGGTGGCTGATATTGCTGGTTGAACAACCGTTGAATGATAAGGAGATACAAAATACAGATGGCAACCAGCGCACCCCAGATAAAAAAGTTGATAATAAACGGCAGCACGAGATTTCCATATACTCGGATCGCCAGCATCGCAGTCAACCAGCCAATAAAATAAGCTAGCCCGACAATCACGACCTTAACCATAAGTGCCATCATGGAATCTGCAAGCCCATCACCGAGAATGTCATATACCAATTTTGCGCCTGCCAGCCCGGCAATGGTCAACCCTCCCACACTGAACAGAAGCATCGCAATACTCAACATCCCGCGCTGAGAAAGTTTGTTGCCATAGCGTGACTGTGGCGATGCTGGCCCCCGGGGCCCGGTGTTCGGAGAACCATTCATCCTGCCTCCTGCCAAATTGTGACAAAGCACACGAGTGGGTTCGTTCTCAAAACTCTAAGCATATCATTATACCCATAAGACCCTTTTCAGCCGCTTGAAGTTCCCCCTACCGCCCTCTACGGATTAAAACCCACCTGCCTGCAGCACTTATTTGGCTGCCGGAGCTTACAGACTACCCATTTCAGCGCGCCAGCCTGAGATAAACGGCGCCCCGTGCATCCAGGTAGATCGCCTCAGGGGTCTGGACAATTCGGAGGATTATATTTTCACAGGAGGGACAGCGCAGGACGAGCCCCGGGCCCTGAGTAAATGCCAGCAGGGCGCCGACCTCTCCTTCGCTGCCGCAGTGCGCGCACTCGGTGGGAGAAGCGGTCATCTCCACACCAAGGATCTCAAAAAGCACCCCCGCGGCGGCATTGGCGTCCAGCATTAGTTCGCGGTTGCGGTCGGTTCTCTCGTCCATTCTTAGCCTCCGGTCGGACCGAAGCGCTCCGTGCGGATCCGGTCCGGGGGAATCCCGATTTTTGTCAGTGCATTCGCAGCCGCCTCCACCAGGAGTGTCGGCCCGCAGATAAAGGCTTGCAGCGACTTGCCCAACGGCCGGACAACCTCGCTCAGCATGTCAGGGTCGATGCGCCGGCTGTAGCCGCGCCAACCCGGCGGCTGGGAGCGGGTGAGCGTGTGAACGATCTGCAACCCGCCGTTCGTGGAACCCAGCTTTTCCAGCTCTTCGTAGTAGATGATGTCTTCAAAATGGCGGGAGCTATAGAGCAAGGTTGTAGGATTTTTTCCAGCCACTGCAGCGCGGTGGCGGATCATGGACATTAACGGCACCACACCGGACCCTCCTGCAATCAATAGGAGCGGCTCGTGCATGGACGCTTCCCAGACAAAATACCCGCCGATCGGTCCGCGCACTTCGATGCGGTCACCGGGAACCAGGAGATCATGCATGTATGTGGACACCTCCCCATCCGCGATACGCTCTACTGTAAGATCCACTTCGCCTTCACGCTCCGGCTCCGAAGCGATCGAATAGCTGCGCTGCGCCTGGTAGCCATCCTCCGCGGTCAAGCGGACATCGTAATGCTGTCCGGCGCGGTGGCGCGTCCATTGGGGCAGCGCCAGCGTGAACGTTTTCACGTGAGTGGTTTCCAGCTTGATATCCTTGATCGAAGCGATCTGCCAGTTGAGGGTTTGTTTCATAACTATTCCCTTGTAACGAGGAGATTGCTCACCTGCACTGCGACAAACGCAGTGCGGCGCAAGTGTCGTCGTCGCCCACAGAGCTCCTCCTCGCAATGACATGCATCCTAATCATTCCAGTACCGCTGCTCTTTCCACGGGTCGCCGCGGTTGTGGTAGCCGAGCGATTCCCAGAAGCCGGGTTTGTCCTTTTCCATCAGGCGGATGCCACGCACCCATTTGGCACTTTTCCAGAAATAAAGGTGCGGCACCACCATGCGCGCCGGACCGCCATGCTCGGGAGCAAGCGGCTTGTCGTCATACTTCAAAGCAATGAAAGCCTGACCGTTGATGATATCTGTCAGCGGCATATTGGTGGTGTAGCCTCCATCGCTGAAAGCGGTTACGAACGTTGCCTTGCGGTCGAGCTCCACGTGCTCCAGAAGAGTATCCAGGCTGACGCCTTGCCACTTCATGTCGAGATGCGTCCACTTCGTCACGCAGGAGATATCCACCACATACTGCTGCATCGGAAGCTGCAGAAATTCCTGCCAACTCCATGAGGCTTTTTCTGCGACAAGTCCCTCAATGGTGAACGACCATCTGTCGAGAGGGGTGTAGGGCGTTGGACCCGCAGATAGCACTGGGAAGTCGTCAGTAAGATATTGACCGGGCGGGATGCGGTCCTTTTTCTCACCCCCGCGGCGTTTGCCGACAAATCCACGTGAAATAAACCTTTCCTCCGACATGCTGCCTCCTTTGCTGAAGTCCATGCTTCGCTGTCATCAACACAAACCATCGGGTATGGATGCTGGTTTTGCATGGTCAATGTTTAGACTCGCTTCAGCCCCCGGCGTTACAAAAAAGTGACTGCCACTCTTCATGGGACAGTCACTGGCCTTGTCAAATATGTATCGGCGTTCCGTCCGCGCCGTGGGCCGCTTCCATGAGCGCCTCCGAAAGCGTCGGATGGGCGTGGACGTTGCGCGCAATCTCGTGCGGCGTCAATTCCATCATGCGCGCCAGGGTCAGCTCGGGGAGCAGCTCGGTCACTTCGGGCCCGATCATGTGCGCACCGAGGATCTCGCCGTACTTCTCATCCACGACAATCTTGACGAAGCCCGCGTAATCGCCCAGTCCGAGCGCCTTGCCGTTCGGCTGGAACGGGAAGCGCCCGATCTTGATGTTATAGCCACGCTCCTTTGCCTGCGCCTCGGTGAGTCCGAACGATGCCACCTGCGGGTGAGAGTAGGTGGCACGCGGCATCATCTCGTAGTCGAGCGTAATCGTCTCTGCGCCCGCGATATTCTCCGCCGCGATGATCCCCATCGCCGAGCCGACGTGCGCCAGCATGAGCTTGCCGGTCACATCGCCAATGGCATAGATGTTCGGGATGCTGGTCTGCATCTTCTCGTTGATCTCGACGAACCCGCGCTCGCTGATCTTGACGCCGACCTCCTCGAGGCCGAGCCCTTTGGAATTGGGACGGAATCCGATCGCGACGAGGGCCTGCTCCGCTTCGAGGGTTGTCTCTTTGCCCTCAGCCGAGACCTTGACCCGCACACCGCTCTCAGTCGCTTCCACCGATTCGACCTTGTTGTTCACCAGGCACTTGATCCCACGCTTCTCGAATTCCTTCTTCAGCTCCTTCGAGACTTCCTCATCCTCCAGGGGGACAAGGCGCGGCAACATCTCGACAATGGTCACCTCCACGCCGTAGGATCGCCAGACCGTGGAAAACTCCACGCCGATCGCGCCGGATCCGATCACGATCACGGACTTGGGAAGCTTCTCCTGCAGGATCGCTTCCCAGTACGTGACAACTTTTTCTCCATCGACCTTCCAGGCGCCAGGGACCGCCGCGCTCGCGCCCGTCGCCACGACGATGTTCTTGGCATTCAGCTCGGTTGTTTTACCGTCCTTATCGGTCACGGTGACCGTTGTCGGCTTGGTCAGGCGGGCTTCGCCCATAAAGACCGCGATGTTATTCTTCTTCATCAGGAAACCGACGCCCTTGACCAGCCGGTCCGAGACCTGCCGCGAGCGCTTGACCGCCACCCCAAAGTCGAGCTTGAGATTATCGAACGAAAAGCCAAATTCCTTGCCACGCTCGCGCAGTGTGTGTGCAATATCCGCATTCCGCAACAACGATTTCGAAGGGATACAACCCACGTTGAGGCAGACACCACCCAGCCACTGCTTATCGACAATCGCCACCTTCTGCTTCAGTTGTGCCGCACGGATCGCGGCGACATAGCCCGCCGGTCCTGCACCGATCACAACCACATCAAAATTTTCGGCCATACAAACTCCTCCATAACGTCATTGCAGGATTCTGCACAGAACAGCCCCGGCAATGGCGGATTAGATGATGATCAATTTTACACTACAGCCACCGTCTCACCCGGGACAGATACTCCGTATACATCGCGGCAAACCTCTTCTGCAGATAAGCCTCTTCATGTTGAATGACAAGCCGATAAAGCAACATCATCAGCAGCGGAGCAAGGATCAATCCCCAGTAATGTCCAAAAATAAAGGAAAAGCTGATCAGCAAGCCGACGAAGCCAAGATAGATCGGGTTGCGTGAAAAGCCATAGGGTCCGCTGTCGACCATCGTGCTCACCGAACCGTGAGGATCGAGCGTGGTGCGCGCTCGCCTAAATTCGACCGCTGCGCTGGCAGCAACACCGATGGCAATCGCGGCAAGAGCATAGCCAACCCACACAAGAACGGGAGGAAAGCGAAGGGGCAGTGGTAGAAACCAGTTCAGCAGAAACGCAGCGAAGATATGGATGACCAGCAAAACGGGTGGATGGATCTTTACATGGGAATGATCTCCCTGCTTGTGATTCATGCCCAGTTCTCCAGGGTTTCCTTGACCTTCGCCAGGAACCAGTCCGCGCTGGCGCCGTCGAGGCTGCGATGATCGAACACGAACGAGAGATACACCATGGGGCGGATGGCGATCGCATCGTCGATCACTACCACCCGCTTCTGCATCGCGCCGACGCCGAGGATGCCGCTCTGCGGCTGGTTGATCACAGGAAAGGCAAGCAGGGATCCGCTGATGCCATGGTTGGTGAGGGTGAACGTGCCGCCTTTTACCTCGTCTGGCTGGAGCTTTCGGGAACGCGCCCGGCTCGCCAGATCGTTGACCGCGCGCGCCATCGCGAGCAAGGACAGGTTATCGGCGCCCTTGATGACCGGCACGATCAAGCCTTCCTCGCCGAGTGAAGCTGCCATGCCGATATTGACCGCTTTGTGCACCAGGATGCCTTCGTCTGTCCACGAGGAATTGACACCGGGATAGGCCTTCAAGCCCGCGACGATCGCCATCAGGAAGTAGGCGGTAAAGGTCAGGTTGGCGCCATCCCGCGCGAACGTGTCTTTGTTGGCAGCGCGGTGCCGGGCGACGCGGCTCATGTCCGCCTCCATCACCGTGAGCACATGCGGCGAGGTCTGCTTGGACATGACCATATGCTCGGCGATCTGCTTCCGGATAACCGTGTGCTTGATGAGCTGGTCGCCTGCTGTGGGTTTCATGGTGGAAGGTGAAAGGTTGAAGGTCGAGTGCGCAGGACTTTCCACCTTTGACTTTTGACCTTCAACAAAAGCTAACACATCGTTTTTGGTGATCCGCCCACCCAGCCCCGTCCCCTGTATGTGAGATAAGTTCACGCCATGTTCCGCCGCGACCCTGGCGACAACCGGGGAGATAAAGCCAATCTCCCGATTAGGAGTTGACGGTT
>DAITPI010000266.1:0-6403 GCA_036833655.1 Anaerolineales bacterium
ACGGCTGTGTGCCGTCCTCCAATCTTTTTGTTCATATCAATAGACAAGCGTCTATATGAAAGGAGGTGAAAACCATGAACGAGCAGTTTGTTTTGAACGGTTGCGGTTGTGATGACGGCGAGTGCCCCGCCGGCTGCGGCGGTGGGTGTTGCTAACCCAAGCTCTCTGTGGCGCCGGGCGCCACAGAGAGAATTTATCGGTTTTTTTGCGTGAACAGATAGACAAGCTTCTATACAAAGCCCGACCAGCTACTTCAGGATACCCTCCAGGAACGGAGGCCCAAAAATGGATATCATCACACTTCTTCGATACAGCCAAGCGGATTACCCACCTGTTCGGCCTGCCATGCAACCTTATCGTTCTTTGATGTCTCAACCCTAAGGAGATAAAATACAAGGAGACAAAATGACCCAAAATCCAACCCCCATCCATCAGACGGTTCAGAAACATTATGCGGAGCGGATCAAGAGCAACGCTTCCTGTTGCGGATCTTCCGACTGTTGCAGCGCCGAAAGCAGCCTCTACCCGACAGAACTGCTTGCTACTCTCCCTGACGGGGAATCCACCGTCAGCTATGGCTGCGGCGACCCGATCACGCTTGCCTCACTCCAGCCGGGGCAGACCGTCCTCGATCTCGGCTCAGGCGCCGGTCTCGACTGCTTCTTCGCAGCGAGGAAGGTCGGCGAGACGGGGCGTGTGATCGGCGTGGACATGACCCCGGAGATGATCGAGCGCGCCCGCTCCAGCGCGCAGCGGCTCGATATCCGGAATGTGGAGTTCCGCCAGGGCTACCTGGAAGACCTGCCTGTCGAAAGCAGCACGGTGGATGTCATCATCTCCAACTGCGTGATCAACCTCTCGCCGGAAAAAGCAAGGGTATTCGGCGAAGCCTTCCGCGTCCTCAAGCCGGGCGGCAGGCTGGCAGTTTCCGATATCGTGACCGATGGTCCGCTCCCCGACGCTGTTAAGCAGAGCCTCAGCGCCTGGGCAGGCTGTGTAGCCGGCGCGGTGGAAGCAACAGAATACATCGCCATGATGGAAGCGGTCGGCTTTCGGGATATCTCCATCACCCCAGTCTTCTTTGCCAGGGAAGATGTGGACTCCGCCCTGGATGGGATGAAAGACGTTGTCGATCTGAAGATGATTGTACGCGACGAGATCTATAAGGCGGTCTACAGCGCCAAAATCACGGCGTACAAGCCTGCCTGAACCCGGTCGATTTCCAGAGAAAGCGATGGCTGCGTTGTTGCCATCGCTTTTGATTTAACAGAGCAACTGCCCTCTTGACAGTGCAATCGTTTGGCAGTAAAAACATACCGACTAGTCGGTTTTTATTTCAGCAGAGGATCGGTGGGAGTGTATGCAGCAACGCAGTGAAGAGACGCGTTCACGAATTGTGGACTCCGCTGTAAAGTTATTTTCCACGTCTGGCTATAACAAAGCCAGCGTAGACGATATCTGCGCCGAAGCGGGGATCAGCAAAGGTGCGTTCTACCACCACTTCAAGAGCAAACAGGCATTATTTCTCGGCCTGCTGGACGGCTGGCTCCAGACCATCGACAATGCGATCGAAGCTTCCAAAGACAAGACCGCCCCCGAAACGTTCATGCAGATGACCGAAGCCTTCCCGTATATCTTTAAGACGGCAGGCGAAGGTCTACCCATGTTCCTGGAGTTCTGGCTACAGGCAAGTCGCGACAAGAAGGTCTGGGAGGCAAGTATTGCTCCTTACCGGCGTTATCACCGGTACTTTACCTCGTTGATCAAAAAAGGAATGGAGGAAGGCTCGTTCGTCGAAGTGGATCCTGAGCTTGCTTCGCGTATGATCGTATCCACCGCGATGGGGCTCTTGCTCCAGAGCCTGCTCGACCCGAAGGGCGCAAACTGGGAAAAGGTGGCGCGTGACAGTACAGAGCTGCTTCTGCATGCTTTTCTGAAGGAGTGAGGCAGTCGATCCATGTGGCTGGTGACCGGTGCAACAGGACATATTGGAAACGTGCTCGTGCGCAAACTGAGCGAGCGCGGCGAACGGGTGCGGGCGCTGGTGCTGCCGAATGAGCCCCTGACTCCGCTCGCGGGAGCCGGGGTGGAGACCTGCACAGGCGATGTCCTGGAACGGGAGTCCTTGCGCGAGGCCATGCGCGGCGTTCAAGGCGTCTTCCACCTCGCCGGGGTGATCTCGATCATGCCCGGCTCCGATGGGCTCGTCCGGCGGGTTAACATCAACGGGACGAAGAATATGTTATGTGCAGCGCAGGCGACAGGTGTGGGCAGGTTCGTGTACACCAGCTCCATCCATGCTATTCGGCGCATCGAAGACGGTGTCATCGACGAGAGCGTGCCTTACGATCCGGGCAACCCCTATGGCGAGTATGACCGCGCCAAGGCGGAGGCGACGCTGGAAGTTCAGAAGGCCGCTGAGGCGGGGCTGGAGGCGGTCATCGTCTGCCCCACCGGCGTGATCGGTCCGTATGATTTTCGCGGCTCGCTGATGGGCAGTGTCATCCGCTGCGCGGCAGAGAAAAAACCGACGCTGTACGTTGACGGCGCTTATGACTTTGTCGATGTACGCGATGTAGCCGAGGGACTGATCGCTGCCGCCGAAAAGGGCCGCGGCGGGGAGAGCTACATTCTCTCCGGGCAGAGGGTCTCGGTCCGATATTTGCTCGAAACTATCCGAGAGATCACTGGAAAGTACTTCTTCAAAATGAAGATTCCCTTTGACCTGGCAAGGCTCGTTGCCTTACTTACACCCAGATACTACAGCCTGGCACGGGTAACACCGCGTTTTACGCCCTATTCCCTGGAGGTATTGAGGAGCAATTCGTATATCAGCCACGCCAAGGCAACGCGTGAATTGAATTATCGGCCGCGTCCGCTGTATGACAGCGTTCACGATGCGGTACGTTGGTTTTTGGAAAGCGACGAAACTAAATAGCTGCGGAGGCGCGGAGGGATCTGTGTCTGTGCGGCTACCAGAGGAGACAAACATGAAGATTGTGACCGATTGCGCGGCGGACATGTCCGCACAGGAGCTGCAGGAGCTGGGGATCACACAGGCGCCGCTGTTTATCCAGTTCCCGGAAGGCGAAGTGAATTCCGTTGATATCTCTGCCGATGATTTTTATGACCGCCTCGAAGCGATGCGACCGGCGATCCCGACCACGGCGCAGCCCTCCAGTGGCATCTTCGCGGAGCTGTATCGAAGGCTTGCAAAACAGGAGCAAGACATCCTCTCTGTTCATATTTCCTCGGGCTTGAGCGGCACGATCAACTCGGCACGCGATGCAGGAGAACAGGTCAAGCCCGAAGCCCAGGTCAATTACTGGGATACCCTGACCCTCTCAGGCGGACAGCGCTTCCAGGTGATGGCAGCTGCGCTGGCATCCAGAGCGAACTGGGCATTGCACTCCATTCAGGAACGCCTGGAGAAAATCCGGGAGGGGACCGAGGTGATCTACACCCTCGACACGCTCGAATACCTGGCGCGCGGCGGGCGCATTGGACGGGTCAAAGCCCTTGCGGGCGCCCTGCTGAATCTGAAGCCGGTCATCCGCGTGGATAGCGACGGCAAATACAGCACAGTCACATCGGCTCGCACGCTGGGAAAATCCATGCAGGTCATTGCAGAGCATTTGCACCACAAATACGCGCACACGCCAGTCTGGGTAACAGTGCTCCATGGTCGCTTCGCCGATAAAGCCGATGTACTGGCAAATGAATTGAAGGGAAAGCTGAACATTGCCAGGCTGGAGGTGAGCCGGATCTCGCCGGTTCTGGGCGTGCATACGGGCCCGGGCATTGTGGGCGCTGCGGTGGTTCCGATGGAATTGATGGGGGATCTGATCGAATAACGGCGCCAAGCCCAGATCCGAGAGAGCGCACCTGGAATTGTGCGTTGTGTTTTGTCTGGAATTCGCTATTCGCCGGGCGACAGGGAAACCCGCTCTCGCACCGCTTTGCGGTTTCTCTTTCTTGGCTTACGGACGCTCTTCCTGGTCCGCGGCGAGTGCAGGCGCCTGACCATCCCAATCGGAGGGAATCGCCGGAAGTCCGGCACGAGCTGATCTACGTCCCGCACAGACGGGATCGCAAAAGCTGCCAGTCCCACCAGCGCGCCGGCAACCCCGCACAGCAGAATCAGCAGCCCGAAACCGGAACCCGGTCCTGTGCCGACCAGCCAGCCAAACGTCCTGACGAGCGCGCCGCCCGTCCCCATCGCTGGCTCGAAGATCCGGTCGCCAAAATAACCGGCGAGCAGCGGCGCGAAGGGGAGCATAGCCTGCGAGATGAAATCGCTGGCGGAGAAGACCCGCCCCTGCAGGTCCGGGGGAACCTTCGCCTGCAGAAAGGCATCCATCGCAACATTGACGATCGGGTCGAAAATCGCATCCACCACCACTGCGATCAACCAGACCCACAGCACCTGGCCCACGCCCAGCAGCGTCATCCCGAGCAGACTCGAGATGACCCAGCCCAGAATAATGGCACGCGCCGGGCGTTTGATCCCGCCCCAGGTGGTCAGGAAGATGCCACCCACCACGGCAGCCAGCGCCCCCGCAGACTGGACCGTCCCGACGGCTTCTGTGTTATTGCCCGTTCGCAGCAGGATCATCGGGTAAAGCGCCGCGACGGATAGTGCGATCCCGGAGAACAAGTTTCCCGTGAAAAAGATTAGCTGAAGTCCCAGCAGGCCGGGACGCTGCAGTATGTATTTGATCCCGTAGAAGGCTTCGCTGAGGAACTGGTTGTGAGACCGCTGTCCCTCCGCGGTCTGGGGCGGCGCGGGCACGACCACAAACAGCAGGAAGGCAATCGAGATGAGGAAGGCGACCAGGTTGAGCACCAGGATCCCGCTGAGTCCCAGGACCAGATACAGCGTCCCTGCCAGGACAGGACCGAAGATTCCCGGTATATCGTAGAGTAGCGAGATCAAACCATTGGCGCGGATGTACTGCTTCTGTGAGACCATGTTTGTGATCGCCGCGGCGTAGGATGGCGCCTGGAACGCCAGCCCCACCCCCTGAAAGACGGCCGAAAGATAGAGGTGCCACACTTCCAGACGTCCCAGCGTTTGCAAGACCAGCAGCATGATCAACCCGGCGAGCGAGAGGAAATCATGCATCAGCATCATGGTCTTCCGGTCGCTGCGGTCGATGATAATGCCGGCGAACGGCGCCGCCAGCAGGTAAGAGCTGAAATAGAAGAATTCCAGCAGGCCCACGGCAGCGCCACTGTCGGTAATACTAAAGATCCAGATCGGTAAGGCAACTGCGGTAATACTGGAGGCGATGCCTGCAGTCATCTGGCCCAGCCAGATGATGAAGAACCCTCGCATACCCTGGGGCCGCCGGAGAGGAATGTCGATTTTCCACATCGCTGCTGAGGGAGCATATCACAGCGATTCGGGTAAGACAACCCCTAGAACAGGCGTTTTTCTTGTAATGTCATTTCAAAATGAGGAGCTGAGGATCAAGCCGTCTCTGCAGCCGGCAATTGCACATCGTGATCTGGCAGGATGTCCTCCGCGTGGCGGATGGCATGCACGAAGTATCCGGTCAGCCCGGCCAGGATCCCGCCGAGACTGCCGAGGAAGATCAGCAGCCCCATGCCCGCGCCGGGTCCGGGAGTTACCAGCCAGCCAAAGACCGGCGCAAGACTGCCCGAGGTGCTCATCGCCGGCTCGAGGACGTAATCCGCCAGCGTACCGGCGATCAGCGGGGAAATGGGGTTGGTCATCCAGGCGATCAGCGTGCGCGCGGAGAAGACGCGGCCCTGCATATCCGGCGGGACCTTCGCTTGCCAGATCGCCTGGTTCGAGCCATTGATCAGTGGGTTGAGCATGGAGGAGAGCGCGAGAGCCCCGATCCACACCGGGACAGACATTCCCAGACCAACGATGGAGAGGAAAAAGCTGGCAACGATCCAGCCCGCCAGCACGCCATGGACACGGCGCCTGAAGCCACCCCAGGCGCTCATTGCCACGCCGCCTATCACACCGCCGATCGCGCCTGCGGACTGAACCAGACCCAGGCTGACACTGTCGTTGCCGGTGCGGGAGAGGACCATGGGAGCCAGCACGGTGAAGGCGATCCCCAGGCAAAGATTGCCGGCAAAGAAGACCAGCTGTAGCCCAAGCAAACTGGGCCGCGCAAAGATGTAGCGAAAACCGAACACCGCTTCTTTGAAGATATTGCCCTGCGCTTGAGCGCCTTCCGCGCTGCGTGGCGGCTGGGGGATATGGACGAACAACAGAATGGAGATCGCCAACAGGAAGGTCGTGACGTCCAGCGACAGGATACCCGTCAGGCCGATCACCGGGAGCAGCGCGCCCGCCAGCATGGGCGCCAGCACGCCGGGACCGGCCTCGATCAGGGACATCATGCCGTTCGCCCGCCCGTAC
>DAITPI010000267.1:0-6375 GCA_036833655.1 Anaerolineales bacterium
CATGAAGAGCTCATCGAAGTGAAAACTGTAAATATGGTGTGCCACAAGGCCATTGATATTGCCGATCGTGCCGTCACGCCAGTCAGACTCCTCGAGCTTACCATCCCGGAATCGAACTGCGGTAAATTCCACAGCCTTGCGCACTGCCGCCGGATTGAATGGATAAACGAGCTTTGCCTTCCCATGGTTTTGTGCGGGGTCTGGATCGATCTGGAATTCTACTCGGACTCTGATCGTGAACTTGATGCCATCATTGGTCCAGGCATTGACATCTGCCTCCCGCACCTGAGGACGCAAATCCACAATGGTTCGGATCGTTTCCCGTGCATCCAGATAAGGGATCGGGAATCCGGAGCCAACCACGCGCGAGAAGCAATTACTACGCTCGAGATATGCAGCATACCCATCATTAATAATCAGAAATGTAGGTCCGCCAAGCCAGGTGCTCCAGTGCATGGGGGGCTCGAGTTTTGTGCTCCGGATCACCAGGTAATTGTTCGGGGAGAAGCCATTCCAGCCCCAGAAGCGGTGCCGGATCCGTTCCCGAATTTGGGACTCAGCCTCAAAGTCGACTGCGTGCAATTGAACGAGGAGCTTCTGCGCCGTGCGGAAAAGATGATACAGTCCTGCCAGGAAAACGCCCAGGGCAATCAGCGGCAGCACGAGCCGGAAGCGGAGCGTCAAAAAGTCAGTCAGCGAAAAACGGAATGGTATCGGTCCCCAACGGTGGGCGACGAGGAGGAGCGAGGTCGCCAGGATATAGAGCAGGAACGAGGTAAAGGGAACAACGACCAGCAACGATTGTCGCAAGCCGCGCGGCCAGCCGCGCACCATCAAGACCAGACGCAACCAGGGATTGGGGTTTTCAGGACTATCCTGGGGGCTCATGGCATTCCATCCCGCTCGCCCGTCCAGGGCATCATCTTCTTGACATCTGCCAGGGAGGCGCGTACATCGCTGAGCTCCTCGCCTTCGGGTTGCTCCTCGATAAACCTCTCCAGGGCACTGATAAATTGCACTGCGATCACGTAACGAGGCAGATCCGGATTCAGGTGGCGAGTTTCCTGCAATCCTTCGGCAACCGCGGTCAGCAGGTTGGTGTAGGCATAGGCGCGTGCCTCCTGCTTCAGAAGGTCGGCATCCGCCTTGCCTTCCGCACGTGTCTGTTCTGCTTCGCGCTGCCAGTCGGCGCTCCAGGCGCGGATCTGTTTTTGCTTGATCTCATCGTCAGTTTCTGGCGTTTCCTTCTTGAGGAACTGAAAGTTGACGACCCGGCAGGAATATAACTGGACCCCCTGTTGCCGGAGGCTCAAAGAGCATTTTTCCTTAATGGCAGCGGCAATATCATCCATGGCGTTGACCTGGGATCTGTCGAATCGAGGCTGCCACAATTCGTCCAGTCGCCGCTGAGACAGGACCTCGCGCGCGGCTTCTTCCAAATGAAAGAGCACGCGCTGATCCCATTCGACAGGCTGGACCTCTGTTGCGTCTGAAGAGGAGGTGACTGCTTCTGTCCCGAATAAGGCATGCATTCTTGCGCTCGAAAAGATGTAGCTGCCTTTCGTACAGTCCGGTTCTCTGGCATCTTTCAATAGCGGGTTGTCATGCAGGAGCCGGTGATACAGGCCCAGATTCCACGTTTCCCGGTCCACCGAGAATGCTGCAAAAATGATCGCATGATAGGGAATGCCATCGCTCGAGACAACTTCAATCGAAGCTGTACGGAGCTGCGTTCTCAGGTCCACAACCGCAAAGGGACGCTCAAACGGCCGGGTGAAGACGGTCCCCGATCGACGGACGCCCGAATAGGACAGGCCCGTCGTCAGCCCGATCGCCTGATGCGAGCGCGCCCACACCAGACCAGGGGCAAAGGAACCAAACGGATCGCCCGGAATCCGCTCGACCGTTTTGCGCGCAAGAGAGTCAGGGACGACCCAGAAGGGATACGGAACCCCCCAGTGATACCAGACGAACAGGGCAAAGCGCTGCCACCATTCCTTCACGTGATCCGGATCCGAGGCAGGAATCACCACCAGTGCAAGGTGGAAAAGCATGTAGTAATAAATGATCAGAAGGGGAAGTGTAATGAGAAAGAGCCCCGGCAGCCTGCCCAGCCACCAGCCCACGAGAAACGCAGCGATGAGCCAGATCCAGCTGGCGACAATCCTGAGGCCATACTGCTCGCGAGTGGTAACATAGATCCGCAACAGAAGAGCACCGACCACAAGGGCGAGAGCCCATGGAAGGAGGGTTTGCCATCTCGCGATAATGAAATCCAGTATAGCCATCCCTTTATTCCAGTTTTCGATCCAATAGTAATGCCAAGGTTCGGTTGCCGCGCATGCAGGGACGCGTAGAATCAGTATATACTGGCAGAATCCTGTGTGTCAATCACTCAATATCATATATTTCGCCTGACAATGGTCTTATTTTGGTATGGCTCGGGGAGGGAATCTTAATCGAGTTGGCAAATGGATTTCAGGAATTTCATCCTCTTTCCGTCTTGGATTTGCGGACCGGAGTTTTCTCAAAGTCAAAAATGAGTCCGCGAATGGTCACCAATTTTCCACAAACCCTTTTTGGATCCGTGCCCATTCGCGAAAATTCGCCGAAGAGCTCAATACTCTCAGGACTTTGTCAAAAGCCTGTTTTGCTGGCCATGGAGGCTTGACAGCGGGAGTTACAGAAGTATATACTATTCGAAAAGTTGCAATTTCATTGCGGACCTGCTAAGGCGATCAAGGTGGTATGATGCCGAGAAACAGTCTTCATCGTTCACCCCTATGTGAGAGTCGGCATGCTCTTGAGACGTGACATTCTGGCGATCAGGGAGGTTAGTTATGAATAGAAGAAATTTTTTGAGAGCGATTCTGGTCATCCTCCTGATCTTATTTGCTTCCGGTTTCTGGGGGGAGATCATGCTGTTCTTACGGTGGTACATCTTTGAATATTCCCCCATGCCCGATGATGTTGCGCATGCGTTTGCGACCATCCGTATCAACCTCCTTTACTTTGTCCTTATGTACCTGTTCTGGCTCTGGACAGCTGCCGGCCAGACGATCTTCCCTGTCAGAGGTCTGCGGGACGTGATACTGACAGCCCTTTATCTTTTTCTGTATTGCCTGGGCTGGCACGGCGTGGCTGCCTATGTGCGGAACGGAAGAATCAAGGCCTATGTGGAAGAGCTGACTTTGCAGCGACCCGGCGCGCTGGTGGTCGATTTCAACAGCGCCATCGCGGTCGAGCAGATCGTCACGGGACCAGGTCTTTTGCGGACAGGCTTGTTGCGATTGTTGCGCGGGGGACTGGCTTCCTTTGGAGCCAATCCCCCGGCGATCCGCGTCCAGGGGGCGGGCCTTGTGTTCACCCTCCCCGATGAGCGCATTCACGGCGTAAACGACCTGGAGTCCCAACCCGTGATCTCCGAGGACCAGACCTGGATGGAGCGCATCCTCGGCGTGGTGGACCTGCGCAACCAGTTCCGGATCAGCGGGCGCCAGCCACACAGGTTGTCGAAGCGCCTGCGTACCTCTGTCCTTGCCTACACCCGGGATGGGATCGAGGTGCAGACGAACATCTCCGTGCTGGCGACAATCGGACAGAATCCTGCGCCCTATTTCCCACTGAACGTCACCTATGTGGGGGACCGGCATCCGAGGAACCTTCGCGTGGTCACACTCCGCAGCCTCTCGGAGCGCGCCGCCCTGTATCGGGTGGAGGCGCTGAACGATGAGCTCGACGCGCGCGACCTGGTGGAGATTCACGAATTGTGGCAGGCCGTTGCGGAATGGGTGCCTTATCAGAATGCGCCACGCGCCCCGATCACGCCTGTGTTTAACGCAGAGCGTGTGTTTGCAGCCATCTATGCCCGGGCGCGTCACCACCGGGGATTGGAAAGTGCGGACGAGATCATCCCGTGGATCGATCTGCCGATTCATGTTGCGGTCGATTTCTTTCGGGAGATCATTTCCCATTACAACTACGATGAGGTTTACAGAACGGATGAGAATGGGAGGGTGCGGATTCGGGAGGTGCGCAGCAAGCTGGCTTCTGCCATGCGGAACAGCGGGCTGCTCGCTGTCCGGCCCGTTTTCCATCGCGGTGGAAATCCCCTTGAAGCTGGCACGAGGTATCTGGCAAATGATCTGTTGACGGTACCTGCCGCAGACGCCTTTGTGCTGCGGACCCCACAACTGTTGCGGGATCGGGGCATCCGGATCATTGCATCGAGCTTCGGTGACCTTGTTGTCGATGAGCGGATCTATAAGCAGCGCCTGGATAATTGGAAAGCAGCCTGGGATCAGGAGACCGAAATCGTGGAGGCCGGGCTGGAGTGGGAATCGGTGCGCGCGCTCACCCGGGCGCGGATCCAGGCGCAGCAGGAGTTCGTCCAGCGTCTGGCGCAGATCTACCAATCTAACGCCAACTCCAGAGAAATTCTGGCGTTGCGGGTGTTGCAGGCGTTGGAAGGCGCAGCCGCCGATCCCAAGACCCGCCAGCTGCTGCCGGAGGATACATTCTCTATGCTGCGGAGCATTCACGACTGGCTATTGCCCCAGGATATGGGATACGGTAGCGATTCCTGAGGACAGATCTATGTTGCGACAGTTTCCCGGTGTACAGAACCTGAACAGCCGCCAGGCTCTCTATCTGGAGATCCTTCTGGGCTTGCTGCGCCTGCTTCTGCTGCTGGTCACGTGTTTCGGTTTTGCCTGGCTGTGCATCTATCGTCTGGAAGGTGCTAATCTCTGGCAGCTGGCGGACCAGATCAAGGTCCAGGCATACCCGTGGTTCTTCCGCATTCCTCTGTTCTTCTGGTTATTCCTTGTACCATTCCAGGACTGGCATTATCTGCGCTATTTGTTCGCGCCGTTCGGCGCGTTCCTGCTGGTCTTCGTGGGCAGCATATTCTACGTCAGGGACATCTATCACTTACCGACGTTGAGCCGGGCATTTCATTATGTGTTCGCCTCCCTGTTCGCCCTTTTCTACCCGGTGATCCATGTGGACGGCGGCCGGATCGACGACGAAGACCCCGACGATGAAACCAATCTGGAGGACAAGCACCTCCTGCGTGCAATCGGCGGACCTGGCTTCGTCAGGATCCAGCCGGGCCATGCAGTTGCCTTCCGTGACTGGCGCAGCAGAGGCACAATCCAGTCAAACCAGCTGTACTTCATGCGGCCGTTCGAGATGATCGCCAAAGTGGTCAACCTGGAGGACCAGCACGGTCATATCGACGAGGCGCCAGCCATTACGCGGGATGGGATCCGGTTGCGTCTCAAGAACATCGACTACCGCTACTCCGTACTGCGGCCTGAGCACAGGGTCCAGGATCTCCCCCGCGAACAAAGGCGGAGGCGAAACCTTGCCGTGCAGCGCACACCGGCCGCGCCCTATCCTTTCCAGGAATCGGCGATCGAGTCGATCGCGTATTCCTTTGCTGTTGGGGAACGGGGCATGGACCGCTGGCAGGATGTCGTCAGCCGGTCCGTTGCCGGGGCGCTGGGCGGTTTCATTGCGAGCCATGAGCTGGACTATCTGACCGCGCCCCGCCAGGACGGCCAGGATCCGCGCCGCGAGCTGCGCGTCGAGCTGTTCGCTCCTGCGGTCAGGAACAGCCTGCGGCAGGCCGGCGCCGAGCTGCACTGGATGGACATCGGGCACTTCGACATCGACAATCTGGAGGACGTGGCAAAGCAGGATCCCGTTGATGAAACGCGTACCCGGCGCTGGGCAGCCCACTGGATTGGGGACGCAAAAACCATGCGTTCCTACGGAGAAGCACAGCGGCTCGCTTACCAGGAGCTGGCGCGGGCCGAGGCGCAGGCGGAGATGATCATGTCGATCACCGATGTGTTGCAGGATGTGGCGCTGGGACCCGACCAGGCGGAGACCCTGCGTCAGATCTTCCTGGCGCGCACTGCACAGATTCTCGAAGCCTTGCACGATGGGAACATTCCGAAGGAGCCGCCACGATGATTAGCATGACCGAAGCTCTGGGCTGGCTGAATCGATTGGATCGATCACATTTGAACGGAGCCAATCAACAACTCCTGGCGACCGCCCGTAACCGGCGTACCAACCATACGGCCGCCCAGGACGCGATACGCGCCGCCATGGCACAGGCGCGCAATGCGCCGCTGGATCGCCTGGACTATCCCGAAACGCTGCTGAATTGCGCCGCGGTCGAGTTCGATCGTGAGCTCGTCGAGCAAGCCCGCGATCATCTGGAGGAAGCTCGAGCGCTCTACAGGCAGGCAGGCGACCCGTATGGGGCGGCTGTCGCCTCCTGGATGCTTGGCATGGCGGAGCTAGGGCTGCATAATCCGGATGCTGCCTATCGATGCTGGAAGCGCAGCGCCCAGGCTCTGA
>DAITPI010000268.1:0-6372 GCA_036833655.1 Anaerolineales bacterium
GTGCCGAAAAAGGGATCCAGGACCACGTCCCCCGGGCTCGAGGCAGCCAGGATGATCCGGTACAGCAGCGCCTCGGGCTTCTGCGTGGAATGGGCTTTTGTGCCGTTCCGTTTGATACGCTGAATGCCCGTTGCCAGAGGCAGATGCCAGTCGGACCGCATCTGCAGATCATCGTTCAGCGCTTTCATGGACTGATGGTTGAACGTATACTTGGCGCCTTTCTTCTTCTGCGCCCACAGCATTGTCTCATGTGCATTGGTAAAGCGCACCCCTCTGAAGTTGGGCATCGGATTGGCTTTTAGCCAGATGATATCGTTCAGGATCCAGAATCCCAGATCCTGCATGATGGCGCCGACACGATAGATGTTGTGATAAGAGCCAATGACCCAGATGGTGCCTGTGTCCTTCAATACGCGCCGGCTGGCGGATAGCCACTCCGTGGTGAAGGCATCATACTCTGCGAAGCCCTCGAACTGGTCCCAGCTGTCGTTGACCGCGTCCACCTTGGTCATATTGGGGCGATAGAGATCGTTTTGCAGCTGCAGGTTGTAGGGAGGATCGGCAAAGATCAGATCCACCGAGCCCGCAGGCAGGGACTTGAGGATCTCGATGCAATCGCCGTGGAGGATCTGATTGAGGGGAAGATCAAAGGAGATCAAGCTTCATTTCCTCTGCGATCGTGTTCCAGATGAGCTCGCTTATCGGTTGATCTCCAGGAAAAACCCCAAAATGTGCGATGAGGTTCCGGGAGTCTGTTTTCTGCAGAGCCTCCGGCCCAGTTCGTGATGTGCTCGCGAGAATAGATTCGAAATAACCAGCGGATTTCTACACGGCCGCCGAACTGAAGTGTGCGCTCAATAATCGTGAAGGAAGCAGTTTCCGGATTCAAGGTTGCAAGATCGTATTCCTGGACGAATGGGGCAGATGCATCGCTTGTGCCATTTGTGCCTGTCACGCTGGAAGCCTAACCTACAGAGCCTCCCGGCATCTCTTCGCCAGGGTTGCCGCTACATCCATGCGATATTCAGCAGAAGCCCACTCATCGGCGGCTTCATGGAAGGCATTGCGCGCTGCGGGTTCGATTCCTTCCGCCTCCGTGCCATCCATCGCCAGCAGCGGACTCATGCCGTAGCCGCCCAGGGCAAGGCGAGTGCGGCCCGCATTCCATTGAGCCAGTGCTGCACAGACGATCGGCTTGTCCGCCGGAGTCCGGGAAAGGTAGTCAAAAGCGAGCCTGGCAGTGAGGGGAACTGTGACCGAGGTGACCAGCGAGCCACGGGCATTTCGCAGCGGCAGGAAATCGCCGATACTCGACATTCGAGGCTCGTCGATCGAATGTCGAATGTCGATCTTTGCATCCAGCGCCAGCAGCACGGTGGCAAGCGTCGACCGCCCGTCGCAGGAGACAAGAGTCCCGGCCACGGTGGCGGCATTCCGCAGATTGAGCGGCGCCTCGAGCTTGAGGGCGGTCCGCAGCGGCTCGGGACAGTGTTCCGACTCTAACAGTTGTTGCAGGGTGACCGTCGCGCCGATCTCCAGGCTGTTTCCACTTTTCTTGATCGAGTTCAGGCCGATGGCTTGAAGGTCCACGGCTTCGATGGGGTCGGAATCGGGGCGGCGCTGTGCCAGGAGGGTGCCACCGCCAAGTGGGGCGGTGTTGGGGTGAGCCAACAGGCTCAGGGCTTCGTCCAGGGTCTTGGGTCGGTGATAGGCTGTGATCATGGGTGGTCTCCAGGGGAATTGTCTTTATTATACAGTTAAAAAGTTACCGCCATCATGGGATGGCGGTAAAGTCGTGATGTTTATCACTGTTAGCCGGGCGGTGTATATGTATCCAGCTCGGGAAGCAAATACTCCTCTTTCAGCGCCTGGACCAGGATCTCGAACACGTCTCCGTTGCTGTTGTGACCGGCGAACCGCCAGGCGGGTTGGATATATTGCGGCTCGGCGCCGGTATCTGGCGTGGCATACCGCGGGTCGGGAAGGTAATAGACGAGCTCCACCGTCTCGATCGTGCTATTCGGAGGGACATAGGTGGTGGGATCGAGCGATGCGTCCATGACGTAAGGCTGATCGGCGGTGATCGTCATCGGTGCCGGTTCCCCATTCATGGGATTGGTCGCCAGCCCTATGGCGAAGACCTGTACGACCGGATAGTTGCCGAACGTCTGGTCGGGAATAATGAGCGCTTCCACCAGGACCTGGTCGCCGACCTCGCCGGCGATGGAGCTGTCCAGGCCGTTGTCGCGTGTCATCTGGACATAGGTCTTTCCATCTTCTGCGGTGAAGAGGGTCACCGGGTTTCCATCGATCTCGCTGTTCTTCTGTGTTCCCTTTATGAGCTGGAACGCCAGTCCCGGATAGGGCGCTTCGAACTTGTCGACAGAAATGACTGCGGTGCCGTAGGCATCGGCTGTCTCTACCGTGCCCCAGATATCGAGGGGACGGTTCTGGTAGGGAAGCAGTTCCTCGAGTGAGACATTCTCCAGCGTGGCGTAGAGATACATCTCTTGGGTTTGCGTGATAAAGCTGAATTCTGGCCGTTGGGTGCCATCTTCTCCCTTATAAATGTTGATGGTCAGAGTGCCGCGCTGTTTCTCCAGGTGCTTGCCCACGAGGGGACTTTCGGCAGGAGTCTGATTGCTTTCCGGCGCAGCGGTAGGGGTGGAAAACGGCGCAGCCGTTCCGCTCAAGTTGAGCTTGTGGAAGCCTGTTCCCCCTCCTCCACCTCCACCGAAATTGCTGCCTGTGGGAAAATACTGGATCGTCGTCCAGACCAGGTCCTCGTTCGCCATGAAGCCGCCGACCATCAATTGTTCATCGGGCGGAACGGTGTCCAGCGGGACATCCGCGGGCGCATCTGCGATAACGTATTTGCCGCCAAGGTCCGATATCAGGACGGTCTGATTGCCCTCGCGTGTGAGGGAGCCCATCACCGCGGTCTCAGTGGCGTCTGTCAATTTCCACGACTCGACCTCGAAGCTGCGCATGCCATTCGCGGTATGGAATTGTCCGGTCGCTTCGACTAGCTGATCGCCTGATGCAGTGGGCGTGTTTCCTGTAGCGGTGTAGCTGTTGATGGAGACAAAGGGTGGCTTGGCAGGATCCACCGGGTCGAAGCTGGTGACCCGGCCATAAATGGTGATGGTTTTATCGTCAGGATAGGAACGCTCCCAGTAGCTCTCGTTCAGCATGCCTCCGGAACGCGAGCTCTCCAGGACACCGTTCTGAATCACCTCTGGGTTTCCAAGCACCTGCTGGAATGCCTCTTCTGCGGAACGGACGCCGTAGGTGCCGACCATTTCATAGTCGATCTGGCTTGAATCCACGGAAATAATCTGACCATCCTTGCCAAGCGTCATTTGCAGACGAGAGGGCATGTTGTAATCGAAATGAATTGGATGTCCATCGGGCATCAGTAGGATCGCATAATACAGGCCAGGTATCCCCTCGTCCTTTTCGATCTGGTAATCGAAGTCGAACCCGCGAGCGCTCAGGAACGAGTCAATCGCCGTGCGTGCATCATCCTCGCTGAGGTCCCTTGCGCCGAGCAGCAAGGTGTTCGCGTTGTAGTCTGCGTAGTAGGTGAAATAGTTCCTGGAGCGCACGTACAACCGCTGCCTGCCATCGCTGATCATGTAGCTGGTTGTATCGGGCAGCTCACCGGGAGCCCGGTACATGTCGCCGTCGATCCCAAATCGTTGTGCCAGGAAGCGTGCTTCCTCCGCCGTTGCAGGTTGGTCGGGTGTGAGTCGATATACGTTTGCCTCGGCAGGCACATCGGGTAAAGGAGCTGCCAGGAACAACGTCGCGCCGCGCCAATCGTAGCCGTTCTCCGTCGGCACGGCTGCGGTGGGAGTCAGATCAATGCCCTCGGGAGTGGGCGTGAGAATATCGGGCAGCCCGGGCGTGTTATCCGCTGCAGGCTGCGGCGCTGGAATCAGATTCCTGATGCTCCAGCTCAAGACCAGACCGAGCAGAAGCATCAGCGCCACCCAACGGACGGCGGGAGAGATCTGCCTGAACCTCGACGTGAACGGGCCTGTCTTTTGCGTGCGTGTATCTCGCAGCCGTTCCTCCAGTGCTGCCGCAAAATGGACGTTGGCTTGCGTCTGCTCGGCTACATCTTTGAGTTTCCGGGCGATGTCTTCATCGCGGTCGTCGTTTGTAAATTGTTCGTTCATCATTCCACCTCCAGCGCGAGGGAGGTCCGCTCACGCAGGTCTTGCAGCCCGCGTGAGACGAGCATTTTTACTGCGGCTTCCGTCTTGTTGAGCACGCGTCCAGTTTCGGCGTGGGACAGACCACCGAAGTAGGTGAGGATCAGGGCTTCTGCCCGTTCGGGGGAGATTTGCCGCAGAGCGCGGGCAACCGAGGCAAGCTGCAGGCGTCGGTTTGCGGCTTTGTCCGTAGGCGGATCTGAGCTGGGGTAATGAGCCGCCTCTTCAAGCGGGATGTCGGGCTTCTTGCCCCGGAAGAACATGAGCCGCTTTCTCGAAGCGATACCCATGAGCCAGGCTGCAAAGGAGCCGGCGCCGCGAAAGGAACGGATTCCTTCCAGGGCCGCGATGAATGTCTGAGATGTAAGATCTTCGGCGTCCTTCGGATTGCCCGTATGGGCGACGTGGTAACGATAGACGCGCGTCAGGTGCCGGCGGTAGAGCTCCGCAAAGGCATCGATGTCGGCGATCGCCTGGCGGGCCAGATCGGCTTCGTCGTTGTCCGGCTCGTTGATCCTTGCCATGAGGGTATCCATAGACCTCCTGTGAGGTGCACACGTTAATATGTTGCAGGAGGCCGGTGAGAAGTAACACGGAGTCTTTGCGGGGGAACGGAGTTCTAAGCGCACAGGCGCTGGAGGCGTGCGCTTCGTCTCGAGCCCTTGCCCTGCTTGTCGTTCGACTCAGCGCGAGGAATCATTCAGGATAGACTTTCCAGCCAAGCTCGCTGAGCCTGGACTTGTCGAACTGCTCGGCGGGGACATCGATCAGGAGCGTAGTCCCTTCGGCTAGCAGCTCACCGGTCTCCGCATCGTAGATGCCCGCCCATGCCTCCGCAGACCTGGCCCTCGATTTACCCGCCTTGCCGACCAGCTTTAATGGTTTGCCGATGGGGACATTCTTGCGGTACTTGACTTCCAGCTTTGCGGTGTACATGAAATGCGGATCCAGTGGATCGCTGCCCATGTGAGCCCGGCCAGAGATCTCGTCCACAATCGCGGCGACGATGCCGCCATGCAAGACGCCCGGGTAGCCCTGGAAGTGCTCCGGCGCGAGATAGCTAGACTCCACCTCACCGGGCGCAGTCTCGTAGATGTGCAAATGCAAGCCGACGGGGTTCTCCATGCCACAGATGAAGCAGTGGCGTGAGTTGGGCTGGCGTTTGGGGGTGAGATGTTTGGTTGGAGAGTTCATAAGATGAGAGCTGCCCTGTGATTTGATATTTATTTTGACTGCCTGCACACTGATGATGCGCGCTTCATCTGCGTGCCGGCAAATGCGGCGCTCCGTTCAGTGCGACAGGCTTCAACGATGTGCCTTGACATCCACCTGCTGGCACATGTCGAGCACGGGGCAGGTGGAGCAGTGGGGCAGGTTGCCCGTGCAGATATGCTTGCCGAACGGCACGAGCAGGCGGTTGATCTCGATCCAGTAGCGGCGGGGGAGCGTTTCACCCAGCGCTACCATAGTCTTTTCAGGGGTGGAGGCTTTCACATAGCCCCAACGGTTCGTCACGCGGTGGACGTGGACATCCACGCTGATAAATGGCTCACCGCAGGCGATGCCCAGGACTAAATGGGCGCATTTCGGTCCAACACCGGCGAAAGACGTCAGGACCTCGGGATCACACGGAACCTCTCCGCCATACTCGTCGATCACGCGCCCCGCGATGGCAAGGATCTGCATCGCCTTGCGCTCGTGGAACGTGCTGGGACTGATCAGTGCATCCAGCTCCTCATAGCTCAGTCTGCGGATTTCGGCCGGCGTGCGCGCCCGCTCGAAGAGCTTGCGCGAGACAGTCAGAGTCACCTCGTCGTAGGTGCGGATGGAGATGATACAAGCCACCAATTGCTCGAATGTGGTCGTGAAGCCATTTTCGGCCAGCTCAAAGAGGGCTGCCTTGGGCCATGGCTTCACCGCTTTTCGAATGCGGCGGACGGCGACCCCGATATCGAAAGGATTTTTATCCATACGGCGACATCCAATCTTTGCAAGAAAAATCCCGGCACACCGTTCTTTTCATTTATCACTTGGTCAGGGGAAGATTAGAGAAGTCCATTATACCCATGGACTTCGCGCAAAGGGAAAAAACAAAATGGCTCTCCAGGATTTTCCGTTACAGATACCCGGATTTAGGGGTGAGAGCGTGCGT
>DAITPI010000269.1:0-6357 GCA_036833655.1 Anaerolineales bacterium
ATTCAGCCCAAGGGTAGTGCGGCCATCGCGGTGCTGCCCGACAACATCGAGAACTGCGTCGAGCGCCGATATTTCTCGGCTGTGCACTATCTTGCCCTGGTCTGTTCTGAGGAGGCGCTGACCGAGCGGTTGCGGCAGCGTCCCGCCTGGCGCGGGTCAGGCGAGCCGGCGTATATTGATGATCACGTCCGCTTCAATCGCTGGTTCCAGGCGTACGATCATCAGCCGCCGATCAGGCTGATCGACACAACCGATGCTCCCATGGAAGAAACAATTTCACAGGTTACTTCCTGGATGAACGAAATATTGGGGAAGCACGGGGGATGAAATGAGCGGCGTATGGAAGCAGGTAACCATTCATCTCGCCAGGCTGGGGAAACCGGAAAGGTCCTATCAGGAGGGCTTCGTCAGCGACGATGGGATTTGCTTGAAGACCTTTTCCGTTGTGCCGGAGGTAGTGGGCATCCATTTATCGGAGAAGTTCTCCAGGAAGGGCTGGCTCTCTCCGGGTCAGCGGGTCCATGCTGTTGCCAAATATCACTTCTACAACGAATACTTTAACATTGTCGAATACCAGGACGCCTCTGGAAAAGCTCTTGGCTATTACTGCGACATCGTCACGCCGCTGCACAGAAGCCGCGACGAGTACTTCCTGACAGACTTGATCCTCGATCTGTGGATCTCGCCGGACCTGCAGGTGGTCGAGCTGGACCGGGACGAGTTCGAAGCAGCGGTCGCACAGGGCATGTTGCCTCCCGCTTTGGAACGCCACGCACGGATGACCATCAGCCAGCTCAGATCGGAAATTGCAGAGGGGCGTTTCCCGGCCCGTTATCTAGCCTAGATTCCGGTGCCAGGGAGTGCCGGGGAGTGTCGCAAGGCTGATCCTCCATCTTCTGCACCAGGAACTAACCAGTAAAATGCCAAACTCTTACCTTGCATTAATTTAACAAATGCGCAAGAATAATTGACTCGACTCCCTGAATCATGTAAAATCTTAAGCACTCCGATGGGGAGTAGCTACCCGGCTTCTGCGGGATAGGCAGTCGTCATGACGGAAAGAGATTTCCCGGCTGTCTGAAACGAAAGGCAAGACCATCGCTTTCTATAAGCGTTGGTCTTTTTTTATTCTATTTTCGGGAGACAAACATGAACTGCCCAAGCTGCAACACCACTCTGCTCATCACAGACCGGCAGGGAATCGAGATCGATTACTGTCCCAACTGTCGCGGGGTCTGGCTCGATCGCGGCGAGCTCGACAAGATCATCGAGCGCTCGGCCGCAGAGACCCGGTGGCACAAGTACTCGGACGATGACGATTACGGCCGCTACCGTCCAGGAGCTGAGGGATACAGGAAGCGCAAAAAGTCCTTCCTGGGCGAGCTGTTCGATCTGGATTGATCGCTCGCGGCGGCTGCTCAGGCACGCCTCCACCTGCTTGGCTTTGACAATTTCTATTCGAAAGGAGTTTGCCATGTCCAATTCTTCCATCTCTTCACGGCCGTCCAGGATTCGACCCTTGTGGAAGCCCGCGGCGCTCACCGGCGCGGGCGGCACGGCGGTTGCCGTGTGGCTTGAGGACATTCTACTATTCGGAGAGGAGATCCTCGCGCTGATCTTCCTGCCAGTCATTGCCGGCGCGATCTATCTGCTGGATATCCTCATCTTCCGATCGCGCATGCCCCGGCGCGAGGACATGGAGAAACACCCATGAGCCAGAAGGATATCCGACCCGAGGAAAGCAAGCCCTGGCACGCCCTGTCCGCGGACGAAGCCTTCCAAAACGTCCAGAGCCAGCCGGAGGGGTTGAGTCCGGCTGAGGCTGCCGAGCGGATGCTCCGATATGGTCCCAACGAGCTGCAGGCTGCCCACCGGGTCTCGCCCTGGGAGATCCTGCTCGAGCAGTTCAAGAACGTGCTCATTCTGATCCTGCTCGGGGCGACCGCCCTCTCCCTGTTCCTCGGGCACGGGATCGAATCCATTGTCATCGCGGTGATCGTCCTGTTGGCCGTGGTGCTGGGCTTCGTTCAGGAATACCGGGCGGAGCGCGCTATCGAAGCCCTGCGCCAGATGGCGGCTCCCACCGCGACCGTGGTGCGAGAGGGGATTGAGCTGAAGGTCGCCGCGAAGGAGCTGGTGCCCGGGGACGTGATCCTGCTGCACACGGGCGACCGCGTCCCTGCGGACGCGCGCCTGCTGGAGGCGATCAACCTGCAAGTGGAGGAAGCTGCCCTCACCGGAGAATCGGTCCCGGTGGAGAAGCATATCCAGCCGCTCGAGAGTGGGGACCTGCCCGTCGGTGACCGCAGGAACATGGTCTACGCGGGCACCGCGGTCACCTACGGGCGCGGGCGGGGGTTGGTCGTCTCGACCGCCATGCAGACCGAGTTTGGCAAGATCGCCCAGCTCCTGCAAACGATCGAGACCGGCAAGACTCCGCTCCAGCACAACCTCGACAAAGTGGGGACGGTCCTGGCGCGCGCTGCCTTTGTGGTGGTGGCACTGATCGTCGTGCTGGGCTTACTGCGCGGGCAGCCCTTCATCGAGATGCTGATCTTTGGCATCGCCCTGGCCGTGGCGGTGGTGCCCGAGGCGCTGCCCGCGGTGGTCACGATCTCACTGGCGATCGGCGTCCAGAAGATGGTCAAGCGCAACGCATTGATCCGGCGCTTGCCCGCGGTAGAAACGCTCGGCAGCACCTCCGTGATCTGCTCTGACAAGACCGGCACCCTCACCAAAGACGAGATGACCGTGCGCAAGGTCTTTACTGCGGGGCAGATGTTCAGCGTATCCGGGGCGGGCTATGCTCCCGAGGGCGTGTTTTCGACGAATGGCGGAACGCCCTCCGCGATCACGCCCCCGTTGCACCAGATGCTGATGGCTGCCACCTTGGCCTCGGACACCACCCTGGTGCGCGATCCCGCCGGAAGCTGGGACATCAAGGGCGACCCCACCGAAGGCGCCCTGGTGGTCGCCGCGGCGAAAGCGGGGCTGGAAAAATCGTCGCTGGATTCTGCCTATCCGCGCCTGCATGAGATCCCGTTCTCCTCAGAAACCAAACGCATGACCACGCTGCATAGAACGGATGGCACGGTGACGGCGTATGCCAAAGGAGCGCCCGAGGTCATTTTGCAGGATTGCGATTCTCTGGTCACCCCGAATGGCGTGCAAGTGCTAGACTCAGCCGGGCGCGAGCAGATCCTGGCGCAGGCGCATACGATGGCGGGGGAGGCACTACGTGTCCTCGGCATTTCCTACAAACCGAGCGCCACGCCGGATACAGCCCAGCGGGGCATGACTTTCCTCGGTCTGGCAGGCATGATCGATCCACCGCGCCCTGAGGCAAAGGCGGCGATTGCGGTCTGCGCCGAGGGGGGCATCCAGCCGGTGATGATCACGGGCGACCATCCCGTCACCGCGCAGGCAGTGGCGCGCGAGCGGGGACTCCTGCGCAACGGCGGGCGCGTAGTCACCGGGGCAGAGCTGGAGTCCATGCCGGACGAGCAGCTCGAGCGGGAGGCGGAAGAGATCAGTGTTTATGCGCGCGTCTCGCCGGCACACAAGCTGCGTGTGGTGACTGCCTGGCAGAAGCGCGGGCATATCGCCGCGATGACCGGCGATGGCGTCAACGATGCGCCCGCCCTCAAGAAAGCAGACATTGGCATTGCCATGGGCATCACTGGCACCGATGTGACCAAGGAAGCCGCGGCGATGACCCTGACCGATGACAACTTCGCCTCGATCGTGGCAGCCGTGGAGGAAGGTCGCGGTGTCTTCGGCAACATCAAGAAATACCTGATGTATCTCCTCTCCTCGAACATCGGGGAGATCGGGCTGATGGCAGGCTCCGCGCTCCTGGGCTTACCGCTGCCCCTGACTGCGGTCCAGATCCTGTACGTGAACCTGGCGACGGACGGCTTGCCTGCCCTGGCTCTCGCCGTGGATCCGCCCGAAAAGGACTTGATGAAGCGCAAGCCGCGCAATCCGCGGACGGGCATTTTCACCCGCCCGGTCGTCACGCTGATGGTGTTGGGCGGCATCTGGTCGGCGTTGATCAACCTGGGGTTGTTCACCTGGGCGATGAGCTCCGGGCGCAGCCTCGAAGAAGCCATGACCATGACCTTTGTCGCGCTGGTGTTGATCCAGTTCTTCAAAGCCTACAACTTCCGCTCGGACCGGCACTCCGTGCTGAACAAGCCCTTTGCCAATAAGTGGCTTAACCTGGCGGTGGGCTGGGAGATCGTGCTGCTGATCCTGATCGTTTACCTGCCCTTTCTGCATGAGCCGTTCAGCACCTACGCGTTGCCCGCCATAGACTGGCTGATCGTCGGCGCCCTGGCTGTGACCATCGTCCCGGTGCTGGAGATCGCCAAGTGGATGGAGCGAAGAGGCTGGTTCGGGAAGGTGGAGTAAAGAAACACAGATGGCGGAGAAAGCTCCGCCATCTGTGTTCATAATCCGGTATTAGCCAGTGTTGCCCATCTACGTGTGATAGACTTTGGCTGTGGTGCAACGTGACAGCCCAGATCCCTGATGCACTTCTCCTGAACGATCAGCGACTTTCCCTTGTCGGGGTCAACGGCGGCGGATTGTTCGAGCCGTCCGCGTTTGGCATGCATCCGTTTTCACGGATTACCAGCTGCTGGCGCGGTTTTGTCTCTGAATACAAGATCGTTCAGGATAACTTCCTTCTCCATAGATTGCAGATCAACCTGGATGGCGAGGCGCCGCTTGTCAACGGGGTCCAGTCGCTCGCTCCAGAGGGCGGCATCTTCAACCATGTCTACGAGGCGCTGGATCTGCCGGTCGCCTTCACCGGTAACCTCCTGGCTGCCGGCGATTTCATCCAGGAGCTCTATGTCCACATGGGCTTTCACCCGGCATGGAAGTACCGCAAGGTGTTCGAGCTGGTGCTCAACGAAGGGGGTGTGCTCGAGACCAGGGACGTGTCTGAGCGCATGGAGGAGATCAGGCGGGAAATGGTCAAGTCGCCTGTGCAGCCTGGCGTGAACGCGACGCGAGAACAGATCGAGAAGTGGATCAACTCGACGTTCAGGCGAGATTACAGACCGTAAATGGCATGTAAGCAGGTTTATCTAGCGACTCTGTAGAGCAGCAACCTATGGCGAACTGTCAGGCTCGAAGTGTCGCCACGGCGCCACAGCGATGCCTGACCTACTATAAAGGAAATTCGATGAAGAAATTGATCAGCGCACAGCTGGCCGGCATCATCCTGTTGGCAGCTTTTGGATTATTGTTCATCTTTCACATTCTCGTGCTGTTCGGTATTTTCCCCGCGAACATTGTGTGGGGCGGACAGATCCAGGGCCTGCAGGCAAATCTGATCACGCTGGAGTCCATCGCGCTCGTCGTTACTCTGCTATTCATCATCATTATTGCTGCCAGGCTCGGCTACATCCGGGCAGGCAGACTGTCAGGGCTGGTCAACGGCGGCGTCTGGCTGATCTTTGCCTTTCTGTTACTCAACACTCTAGGCAATCTCGCCTCCGGCGTCACCTTCGAAAGCCTGTTCGCGGCGCCGCTGACGATTCTCTTGGCGCTGTGTGCGCTGCGCCTGGCGCTCGAAAAATAGCATCGACATGTATCCCCATCACAGCCAATCCATCCAGAACATACGAGACTATTTTCAGCAAGACCCGGAGGTACAGGCATTGCTCCTGAGCGGGTCCATTGCCCACGGTTTCGAGATCCCCGCCTCCGACGTGGACATCATGATCTTCGTCTCTGAAGAAGACCATCAAAGGCGCTCACAGGACGGGCAGCTCCATTTCTTCAACATGGACCTGTGCACCTATGAGGGCGGCTATGTGGATGGCAAATATTTGAGCCTGGATTTTGTAAAGCAGGTGCTCGAGAAGGGGAGTGAGCCGGCGCGCTTTGCCTTCGAGGGGAGCCAGGTGCTATTCAGCCGGGTGGACGGTTTTGAGGAGGTTGTTCACAGGATCGCCCAATATCCCGTGGCGCAGAAAGCGGAACGGATCATGCGCTTTTACGCGCAGCTCGAAGCATGGCGCTGGTACTGTGGCGAAGCACACAGGCAGGGCAACCTGTATTTGCTCCGGACAGCCATCGGTAAATTGATTCTCTTCGGCGGGCGCTTGATCCTGGCGCACAACGAGATGCTCTATCCCTATCACAAGTGGTTTCTGAAAGTGTTGGAACGAGCAGAGGACAAGCCGTTGGGGCTGATGTCTTGTATCCAGGCATTAACGCAATCGCCAACTGCAGACAACGTCGAGGCATTTTATGAGACTGTAAAAGCATTCCAGCCGTGGAGCGGCGATCCATTCCGCTGGCCGGTCCAGTTCATGCTCGACAGCGAGCTCAACTGGATGG
>DAITPI010000270.1:0-6352 GCA_036833655.1 Anaerolineales bacterium
TGGTTTTCCCGATCCCTACGAAACACCCAATTTCCTCTTTCTGGGGGATAACACCACTTCCGCGCAGGCGCGAGCCCGGCTCAGTTTTGTCTCCGTGACCGGCACCGAGATTCAGACACCGACAGCGATTCCGACCATTACGAATACAAGCAGTCCAGTGCCGGAGGCTCCCTCTCCACCCATACCCAGCGCGACGCCTATCCCCTCTCCAACTCCCCAGACGCCGGTGCCGGCGCTTTGTCCCTCCAGCTGGATCTTGCTCTTTGTGCTTCTCCCCGCTGCCTGGATGCGGAATAAAATCAGGGCGGGATAGTCCCGCCCTGAGGCTTGTACGTCAACCAGTCTGCAGCGCACCTTTCAAGACCTGCTTCCGGGACTTCTTCGCCGGGAACCAGAGCATGATGTCCCGGCGGCGGTAGAGCAGGAACAGCGCCATAATGAAGCCGCCGATCAGGTAGATAACAAAGGGGAAGAGCACGACATTCGCCGCGTAAGGATTGGCTTCTGGCTCGAGCTGCTCCAGGATCGTTGCGACATCCTGGCTCAGTACAACCTGCCAGAGAAACAACAGGCCCAGCGCGCCCAGGGCGATCGTGAAATTGCGGAACGATGCCAGTCTGCCCCGCCGCTGCACCAGCGCACGAACCATGAAGTACAGAAGAACGCCTGTCAGGATCAGGCTGAACAGGAAGGGGAGGAGCGCCGACTCAAAGGCGGCACTGAAAGCCTCGTCGGAAGTGATCGATGCAGCTAACCCGAAGAAAAATTGGGAGAAGCTGCCGAGCGCAAAGATACCCAGCACGATCAGGAAATACAGCATCGCCATAATGGGAGCCGGGAGGATCAATTGATTTCCGCGGGGGCGATTGCCTAGCGCCTTGAGAAGTTTGGCAGGCTCAGGCAGGAGCTGCGCGATGGCATCCAGCCCGCGCACGCCTGTACGCATATCGATCCACTGCACTTTGGTCAAGTGCTTTGAAATATTGCTATTGGTCTGAAGAATGACCGGGAAAACGACCTGTTTCTCGGGGTCCGCAGTGCTATCGCCCTTGTGCCCCGAGAGCAGCACGAAAACTGACTGGGCAGCCTCGATTTTTTCTGCCTGCGGATGCCCGTACTTGCGCAGCACAGCGGTCAATTCACCGGCAATCTTCTGATCTTCAGGCGCGTGATCCACATAGAAGGAGACCGGTTTGGGATTGGGATTATTGGGCACAAAGGGATTGGCAAACCTGGGCATGGTCGCCTGTTCCTTCCCCCAGCGTTGCATACCCGAGGAGCGCAAGATGAACACAAGGATCACAATAAATGGAATGCTGATCAGAAACGCATTCGTGAGCCGATCGGTCGCGTCGCCGTCCGGCACCGTCATAGCGGTCATAAACAGGGCCAGCGGCAGCATCCATAAGGCTGCCTGGACCTGTACAAAATTGAAGCTCCTTTTGAAGATCCGGTAGGGAAGCAAGCCCAGCAGCCAGGGAAGGAAAAGTGTCCAGAAAGCGGATAGGGAATAGATCGCCACAATCACACTGAGGATGACTGCCGCCCAGACGATCCTGGGGATCTTGAACCCGGTCTGCGGCACCGGGTGTTCCTCCTGGACCGGTTGCTCGACCTGGGTCAGAAGCTCCTGCAGACCCGCTTTGTAGCTGCCTCGAAAATCGACCCACTCAAATTTCTCCAGCACCTCGGGCAGATCCACCGCCTCAAAGATCAGCAGGATGATTCGCTTTTCCTGTTCGATCACGCGTTTCCATTCCACCTCCACATTCTGGGAGGCGAGAGATGCCTTCGACACCACCAGCAGGATCACATCGGCATCGTGGATGCCCTGGTAGATTTGATCCTGCCAGGGCTTGCCCGGGACAAGGTTGCGGTAATCCAGCCAGACCTCGTGCCCGGCCTGCTCGAGATTCAGGACCAGGTCATCGATAAAGCCCACCTCCCGGCGCGAATAGCTTACAAAGATGTTCTTCGCCATACAGCTCTCCTCCGCATGGAAACAAGAATGCTGCTAATAAAAACGAAACCCACAGACATGGGTTTCGTTGCTATTTGAATTGCCGCTCGAGCAGGACAGGCTTATTTTACTAGATTGCGCAGCACTGTGTGCAAGATTCCGCCGTTCCGGTAGTAATTGATTTCTACTTCCGTGTTCAGCAGCGCCACGGTCTTGAATTCCACCACGGAGCCATCCGGTCTCGTAGCGCGTACATTGACCGTGGATTTAGGAGTCACGGAGTCGCTCAAGCCTTGGATGTCATAGACCTCCGCGCCGGTGAGGCCCAGGGACTCGGCGTTCTGCTCTGCTACAAATTTCAGAGGCAGGATGCCCATGCCCACCAGATTCGAGCGGTGAATGCGCTCGAAAGTTTCGGCAATGACCGCTCGCACACCCTGCAACATCGGGCCTTTTGCCGCCCAGTCGCGGCTGGAGCCGGTGCCGTATTCCTTGCCGGCGATCACGATGGTCGGCACGCCCTCGGACTTGTATCTCATCGCGGCATCGAAGATAGACATCTCCTCGCCGGACGGCTGGTGCCTGGTCCAGTTGCCTTCGCGGGGCGCGACCATCTGGTTCTTGAGGCGGATATTGGCAAAGGTCCCGCGCGCCATCACCAGGTCATTGCCGCGCCGCGTGCCATACTGGTTGAAGTCCTTGGGCTGCACGCCGCGCTCCTGCAGGAACTTACCGGCCGGGGAATCCGTGGCGATATTGCCAGCCGGAGAGATATGGTCGGTCGTGATCGAGTCGCCGAACAGGCCCAGGACCCGTGCCCCCCTGATCTCCTGGATCGGAGGCAGATCCACCGTGAGGGTCTGGAAGTACGGCGGGTGATGGATGTAAGTGGATTCTTCGCTCCACTCGAACAGATCGCCTTCCCGCACCCGGATCTCGTTCCACATATCGGAGCCGTTGAAGACGTCTGCGTATTTTTCCTTGAACATCTCCGCTTTGACGCTCGCCGCGATTGCCTCGTTGATCTCCTTCTGGCTGGGCCAGAGATCCTTGAGATAGACAGGCTTCCCATCCGAGCCCAGGCCGAGTGGCTCCTTGCTCAGGTCGATATCTACGGTGCCCGCCAGCGCGAACGCGACCACCAGCGGCGGAGAAGCAAGGTAGTTCGCCTTCACCAGCGGATGGACGCGGCCTTCGAAGTTGCGGTTGCCGGAAAGGACCGCCGCCGCAACCAGGTCGGAGCCGGTGACTGCCTTCGCCACCTCCCCGGGCAGCGGACCGGAATTCCCAATACAGGTGGTGCAGCCGTAGGCAATGACGTTAAAGCCGAGTTTGGAGAGAGGGTCGAGCAGATCGGCTTTCTTGAGATATTCTGTGACGACTCGCGAGCCCGGCGCCAGCGAGGTCTTGACATACGGCTTGACGTTGAGTCCTTTTTCTACAGCCTTCCTGGCAAGCAATCCTGCCGCAAGCAGCACCGAAGGGTTGGACGTATTCGTGCAAGACGTGATCGCCGCAATCACGACCGCGCCATGTTTCATCGTCTGGGTGTCGCCATTCGTGCCGAAGTCCGCCTCACGGGTCAGCGCTTCGGGTGAGAGCTCGTAGCCGCGCTCCTTGACCGGCGCGGTGAGTGCCGTCTGGAACGCCGATTTCATATCGGAGAGCGCCACGCGGTCCTGCGGGCGTTTGGGTCCGGCAAGGGAAGGGACCACAGATCCCAGGTCCAGCTCGAGGGTATCCGTGAATTCAGGGTCCGGTGTAGAGGCTTCTCGGAAGAGTCCCTGGGCGCGCATGTAGGCTTCGGTGCGGGCAATCACTTCTTCCGGGCGACCCGTCAAGCGCATATAGCGCAGTGTCTCCTGGTCCACAGGGAAATAACCGATCGTTGCGCCATATTCCGGAGCCATGTTTCCGATCGTGGCGCGGTCAGGCAACGACATGGAGTCAAGTCCGGGCCCGAAGAACTCGACGAATTTGTCCACCACGCCCTTCTTGCGTAGCATCTGCGTCACGGTGAGGACCAGGTCGGTTGCCGTGACGCCCTCCTTGAGCTTGCCATACAGCTTGAAGCCAATCACATCCGGCAGCAGCATGTCCATGGGCTGACCGAGCATGACTGCTTCGGCTTCGATGCCGCCTACACCCCAGCCCACCACGCCGAGACCGTTGATCATGGTGGTATGGGAATCGGTGCCGACGAGCGTATCGGGGAATGCAACGATCTCCCCGCCCGGCAGTCGGCGGGCTCCCACCACGTCTGCCAGGTATTCCAGGTTGACCTGGTGGACGATGCCGGTCATCGGCGGGACGACGCGGAAATTGCTAAAGGCTTTCTGCCCCCATTTCAAGAACTCATAGCGCTCGCGGTTGCGCTGGAACTCGATCTCCGTATTGCGCCGGAGCGCATCGGGGGTCGCGAAGAAGTCCACCTGGATGGAATGATCGATCACCAGATCCACGGGCACGAGCGGGTTGATCCGCTTTGGATCGCCGCCCAGGCGCGCCACCGCAGACCGCATCGCAGCCAGATCCACCACGGCGGGGACACCGGTGAAATCTTGCATTATCACGCGGGCAGGCAGGAAGGGAATGCCGGGGCGAATACCCTTGGGCCGCCACATGGCAATGTTTTTTACATCGGTCTGCTTGATCTCGATGTCATTACATTGACGGAGCGCCGCCTCCAGGACCACCCGGATCGAAAAGGGCAGCTTCTTGAGGTTGATCTGCCCATCCCTCTCGAGCGCGTCGAGGCGATAGATAACATATTCCTTATCCCCCACACTCAACACAGCGCGTGCCTGGAAAAAATCGTTCATTCTGTCTCCTTTGGTGTGTGAATTTTCGTCACACCACAACTGCTGCAGAACACAAAGGAGCGCCTTTGATATCCTCGAGGATTGTGGTGATATTTACAGTTTCAGATCTCGGGTCAACTGGCTGACCAGGATTGCCTTCTCCGGCTCGGGCAAAAAGCACGAGTGCGCCGCAGCCAGGATCCGCTGCCTGAGCGTATCCTGGGACATGCGCAGATCTTCGCAGGCTGTGTAGTACTCGTGGCTCAGGGTAATCCGCGAGATGCTGGGATCATCGGTGTTGATCGTCACGTTCAAACCGGCGTCGAGCATCTTCATCAGCGGGTGGGTATCGAGAGAACCCACCACGCCGGATTGATAGTTGCTCGTGACGCAGACCTCGAACGCTGTGCCACGCTCACGCGCCAGCGCCACGATGTCCGGATCTTCCAGCACCCGCACCCCGTGGCCGACCCGCTCCGCGCCGAGCTCTTCGATGGCTTCCTTCACGTTCGTGGCGGGTCCCCACTCCCCGGCATGGATGGTCACATGCAAACCCGATTGGCGTGCTTCCTTGATCAGTCCGTAGAACGGCTCGGTCGGGAACTCGGCTTCATTGCCTGCCAGGTCCATGGCTACCATGCCATGTCCCAGGTGCTCCACTGCCAGCCATGCCACCTGCTCGGCAAGCTCGGTGCTCTCGTGGCGGTTCACAGAGGCGATCAGGCGCACGGTCACGCCATGGCGCCCGGAGGCTTCGGCCGCGCTGCTGATCACCCAGTCCATCACGTCATGCAGGGGAAAGCGCTCGGCACGGCTGAGTGCAACCGGGGTAAAACGCAGCTCCAGATATTTGACATTATCCTTTGCGGCATCCTCGACGGCTTCCTTCGTGATGCGATGGATCGCGTCGGGCGAGCGATAGAACAGGCGGAGTGTATTGAATTTTGCTAGGAAGTTCTGGAATGTAAACTTGTCTTCTTCCTGGATCTGGACCAGGTTGCTCAACCGCAGCACGTCCGCGGGAACGGTAATCCCATGCTGCTGGGCGATGTCCACCATCGTATCCAACCGCAGTGAGCCCTCCAGGTGACGGTGCAGCTCCACCTTGGGAAAAGCCCGGTACGTGTTGAGAGAAGCCGTAACGCGTTCTGCTGTTGACATACTTCTAAGGGTGTCTAGAAGCACGCTCCCTGACATCGGGATCTTCTCCGTTTATAGAGCGCGCAACGCTACACTACAGTCTTAGTGTCTCCGCCGTTTCTTTTTCTTACCGTTATCCGTCTGATGAGATGCCTGGGTTGCCGGCGTCGGTGCATTTGCCGTCTCGACCGGAGTGATCTCGACCGGGCGTGGTTGGTACGCAAAGACCCGGCTGATCACCAGTCCGCGAATATCCTCCACGAGCTGTGCAAACATTTCGGATGCTTTCGATTTATATTGTACCAGCGGGTCGCGCTGGGCGTAAGCCTCCAGGCCGATCGAAACACGCAGCGCCTCGACCTTCGTCAAATATTCCACCCACAATTCGCTGAACGCGCCCAATAATAACTGGCGATGAACTTCATTGAGGACGTACCTGCCGATGGAATCC
>DAITPI010000271.1:0-6346 GCA_036833655.1 Anaerolineales bacterium
GTGTGGATCAACGCGCATTGCCCCGGCTGAATCGCATAGTCGGGCGAGGCGCCCATCGGAACCTCGCCTGCGAGGCGCAGGTAGGCAGGCAACGAATCGCTGGCGCCGTGCGTATCGCGGGCACGGACGGCGTATCCATCCACGGTGGAACGCTGGAAGTCAGGCAAGGGGTGCGGCGCGCGGATATCCTCTGCGAGGATGCGACCCAAAGCGGCGGAAACGTCTACCTCTTCGGAGTCAAAGATCGGCTGGGGAAGATGAGCGAGGAGCAGGCTGCGCGCCTCGTCGGGCGGCAGGAGAGTGAGAAATTCGGGCATGGGTGGAGGATTGGTACGTTGGTAGCAGGTAAGTTGGTAATTGGGTCTTTGGGTAATTGAGTAATGGCTAGCGGAGCCAGAAGGTCAGGCTGAGGAAATAGGCAGTGAGTCCAAAGACAGATAACGCCGTTGCAGTCAGAAGAGTCCAGTTGGCAGGCCCGCCCAGAGAGAGATTCCGCAGCTGGAAGATCTGGAAAAGCGCAAAGGGCAGGGTGAGGAACGCGGGCCAGAGCAGAGACAGCGAGAGTCCGAAAAGCGGAGCCGCCAGGAAAAACAGGTAGGCAAGCAGGATGAAGAGATGATGTAAGGGAACCACGCGCTCCCAGCCAAGCCGCGTGAGCAGCGTACTTCGACCGTATTTGCTATCGGCAGCGAACGCCGGAAAGTCCATGATGATGAAATACGCAAATGCCAGAAATGTCAGCGGAATGGTGATCAGCAGGAAGCGGTGCACCTCCCCGGATTGCAGGATGTAGCCAATCGAGGGAATTACGTAGGCGAGGTGCGCGGCAAGGACAAACTCCCCAAAGCCGCGGTTGACAAAGCGAAAAGGATGAATGGAATAGGTCAGGATCAGGACGAGAGAGAGCAACAGGAAGAAGAATGCCCCCATGGAGAGATGTCTGTTGTGGAACAGAACGAACGCAATGACCGCGTCTGCCGTCAAAGCAGCAATGGATGTATAGAGGGCGTTGTTACGCAGCGTCTGGCGATCCTTACGGGTCTCTCCAGGGACGATGGGCTCATTGTAGGGACGAAACACTTCCGCCAGCAGGCTCATGCTCGCCTGCGCCAGCAAGACGGCGATCAGCCCCAGCCAGAACGCATCGATGCGAAACGGCCTTCCAAGATAATTGGCAATGCTTGCACCAAGGAAATAGGTCAAGGCGGCGAGCAGGAGGTGCAGTGGATGAGAGAGGCGAAGTAGATGTTTCAATTTAGGGTTTCCATGTACGATTTTAGCCGCAAATCTTAACGGAGAGTATTCTGCCGGGCGAGAAATCCCTCGAGTCGTTCTACTGCCTGAGACAGATTTTTTCTTCCCAGACCCAGGCGAAAATGGTTGCGCGAGTCATCATACACCGAGCCAGGCAGGAGCAGAACGCCGGCTTCCATCACCAGCCGGTCACAAAATTCGTCCACATTGCCCCTGCGCAAGCAAGGAAATGCCATCGAGCCTGCTCGCGGAGGTACCCAGGAAAACGACTCTGCGTGGCGATCGAAGAAGCCCTGCATGATCGCCAGGTTTGCCTTGATAATACCAAGGTTGCGCTCGATCAGCTTCTGTCGGTTGCGCAGCCCGAGCTCCGCAAGAAACTCACTGGGCGCCGAGTTACAGATCGTGGTGTAGTCCTTCAGAGAAGCCATCTTCTCGAAGATCTTCCTGTTCTTCGTGGCGATCCAGCCGATGCGCAGCCCGGCGAGGCCATACGTCTTGGAGGTGACGCCGAGAGAGACAGCATGATCTCCCATGTCACATCCGGCTGGAAGCCGGTCGGCGGGATCATATTCCGATTCCCGGTAAACCTCATCGGAGAAGAGCAGGAGATCCTTCTCCCGGGCAAATTGATGCAGGCTCTCGTGGTCTTCCCGCGACATCAGGTAGCCGGTGGGATTATGCGGCGTGTTGAGGATGATGGCTTTCGTGTTGCTGCGCATCAGATGGCGCAGCTCATCGAAGTCAAGGGACCAGCCGCGCTCCTCGCGCCCCCGCCAGAGACTCACATCACAGCCAGCCGCGCGTGCGACCTCTGCCAGGGACTGGTATCCCGGCGAGTGAACAATGACGTGATCGTATTCTTTGAACGCGGCGAACATGAAGAGAAAGATCGCTTCCTCTGCGCCGCTATGGACCAGGAGCTGCTCGGGCTCGATCGTCGCGTAGAGCTTGCAGATCTCCGCGCGCAATGCAGAACTTCCCTGCGACTCCGTGTATCCCAGCCAGACCTGCTGAAGCTTTTCCGCCGCGCCCGCCGGATCCGGATCCATGGCAAGCAGATCGCCAACGGACATCGATTCGCAGTCGGAGGAGCAGAGAAGATACTCGGTATTAAATTCATACCTGGCAAAATAACGCTCTAACTTAAAGGGAGGCAGATTCATGGGGTTCCATCCGGAGCTGAGAGGCAGCTCTTACTTGATTGCTCGCTTCATATCACGGAGATGGGTCAGGTTGTGGATGTACAGCATCTTGATCATCTCCCGAATGACGGTCTCGCCGAGAAAGGGATGGCGGCCCGTGATCTCCAGGTCGGATTCCTGCAACCCGGAAACCCAGGCAATAGAGGCCGCCCGTACCTGGCGGTATTGTTCGAGCAGTTCCGGGGGCGTTGCGCCTCTGGTCCTTTCCTGCATCGCCGCGTTATAGCGGTCGATCGAAAAATCGTCCGGCGAGCCCGCGCCGCCCTGGCGGATCTGCTCGAAGAGCTTGAGCAGTCCGCGCTCCGAGGTGACGAAATGCGAGAGGACGTTGCGGATCGTCCAGGTGGTGCCCTCGGTGTAAACTTCCTTCTGCCATTGCTCATCACCGAGGTCAGCAAAGACGGCGGCAGTCCTTTCACCCTCCACCTTCAGTTTCTCGGCAAGCTCGGCGATTTCAGACATCTCCACGCTCCTCTTGAAACAAACCGCAAAAGTATTCTCCTCGATTGCGGCAATGTTGCCAGCAAGAGAGGCTCCTCCGTATCAGCACTGCTCAACGCAATACACTTCTGGACTTCTCATACCAACGAATATCCACCGTCCACCACGATCGTCTGGCCCGTAATATACTCGTTCGCCAGCAGGAATTCGAGGGCAGAGCCAATTTCTTCCGCCCGCGCGGCGCGCTTGAGAGGGACACGATTGATCAAACGCTGCCACTCCTCTGCGGGGACAATGTCAGACGGCAAGACCAATCCAGGGGCAATCGCGTTCACCCGGATCCGCGGCGCGAGGGCCCGGGCGAGGAGGCGGGTCAGCGATTCGAGAGCAGCCTTGCTGACCGTGTAGGAAGGATACCGGCTCCAGGCCTTCTGCGCGCCGACGTCGGTAATGTTCACAATAAGCGAGCCTGGCGTCATCCGCTTTGCACATTCCTGTGCCAGCAGAAAGGGAGCGCGCAGGTTGAGATCCAGCGATGTATCCCAGTTTTCGAGCGTGAGAGCTTCGACGTCTCCTCCGGGCATGAAAGCCGCTGAATTCACCAGGAGGTTTAGAGAGTCGAGAGTGGAGAGTAGACGCTGGATCTGGGCGGGATCGGTCAGATCGGCCTGTGCCAGGCGGACATGGCTTCCAAGAGCCTCCAGCTCCACCTGGGTCTGGCGCGCTGCATCGAACGATTGGTGATAGTGGAGGAGGATGTCAAACCCGTGCCGCGCCAGCGTCAAGGCAAAGACTTTTCCCAGGCGATGTGCGGCGCCCGTGACCAGGGCAAGGGAGCTCATAGGATGATTATAAACGTAGGCTGCAGGAACTCGCCACATTAAATAGGCAGACAGGTAGAGATGGATCTACCTGTCTGCTGGATCGCCTGTCGATTTACTTGCGGAAGAAATTCGAAGCGAAGAACCAGAGATTCGCCGGACGCTCTGCCAGGCGGCGCATGAAGTACGGATACCAGTGGGTTCCGAAGGGAACGTACACCCGCACGGGGTAGCCTTGCTTCACAAGCTGTTCCTGCAGGTCGCGGCGAATGCCATAGAGCATCTGGAATTCCAGCGCTTCCTTGGGAAGACCGACCTTCTCAGCGTACTGCCTGGCAAAGGCAATCCGTTTCTCATCATGGGTCGCAATCGCCGGGATGGGCGGCACGCGGCCATCGTTGCTGATCTTGTTTGCTTCGACCTTGCAGGCTGCATCGATCGTTAGCTTGGTGAGAAGATCAAAGTTGGCATCTACATCGGCTTTCTTGGGATACGCCTTGTCTGCCGGCTCTTTGTATGCGCCCTTGACCAGACGCAGGCGTGTGTGATATTCGAGCAGCTTACGAACATCCGCTTCTGTCCGATACAGCATCGATTGAACAACCAGCCCCACCTGGCTCACGCTATACCCCCTCTGCAACATGGAATAGTATAGCGATAGGGTTGTATCTGTGTAAGGCGTGTCCTCCATATCAATGCGCAGGAAATTGCCGTGCTTCCCGGCATGGTCGAGGATCATTGCCAGGTTCTGGCGGCAGATCTCCTCGTCCAGCCCCATACCGATCTGGGTCAGCTTGATGGAGACGTTTGCGCGTACTCCCGCCTTATCGATTTCATCGAGGATAAAAAGGATATCCTGCGTTGCCTTGTCTGCTTCTTCTACTGTCGAGGTATGCTCCCCCAGATGATCCAGCGTCGCGTTAATGCATTTTTCGTTCAGCTCACGAATGGCACGGATGGCATCTCCGACCTTTTCCCCGGCCACAAACCTCGATGCCACAATCCAGGCAATTTTCCACCTTGTCATGATTCGTTGCGCCCAGGCAGCTTTGGAGAGATAGATGAGAAAAGAGCGTAGCATAAACCTGTCCTCAAGTGGATTTGGAGCAAAGAAGATAAAACCCCAAATGTCTTCTGACAAACAAGCTGCGCTGCGTGCAGAAATTCTGCTCGTCCATACACAGTTCGCCGTTGCTCAAACCTTTAGGGTCCGTTGCTCCAGATGTACAGAGTGACGAAGCCTCTTCGCCACTTCCCAGATTTATTCTAGCACAAACACAAAAATGAGTGTGTTATACTTTTTTACGATAATTGTCATATTTTCCCGAAAGACACCGGGACAATAGTCGGAGGCCGTGTGCGGAACCGCAGTTCCATTCCTATCCTACGGGGGATATCCATCGCCATTCTTTCCATCGCAATTGTGTTGACGATCGTCGCGCTCATCGGCTATAGCCGCCAGCGCAACAGCTATCCCCCTGGAATGACAATTGCCGGCGTCCCGGTCGGCGGCGTGGGCCCCCAGATCGCTTCCGAGCGCGTGTTGCAGGTGTATTCCTCACCTATCGAAGTTCAGTATGGCGAGGCGAGCATCCACGTTGAACCTTCCGTAGTCGGTTTTGACCTGGATATGGAAAGTATGATCGCGGCTGCAGACCTGGAGCGCACGGGCGGCTCGTTCTGGGGAGGCTTTTGGAACTATCTATGGAATCGCGAGCCGACCCCTGTGGATATCCCCTTGATCTCGTCTATTGCGGAAGAGCGCCTGCGTTCCTATCTCCAGAATGAGATCGCTGCGCGTTACGACGAGCCCCCCACTCCGGCGCAACCGATCCCGGGCAGCACATCCTTCACCGCCGGTACGTCTGGCGTAATTCTGGATGTGGACCGGGCGGTGCGCCTGATCGAGGATACCCTGCGCTCGCCTGGCAACCGCACAGTGGTGCTCTCGTTCCAGCGCAGCGCGGCGGCCCGCCCGACTATGGAGAACCTGCAGATCCTGCTTCAGCAAAACATCACGGTGGCAGGCTTTGATGGCGTGATGGGCGTCTATCTGCAGGACCTGCAGAACGGGCAGGAGATCCACTTCGCCGTCGACAAGGGCGAGCCGATCTCGGTCAACCCCGATGTGGCGTTCACCGCCTCCAGCACGGTGAAAATCCCGATCATGGTTTCTTATTTCATCAAGTATGGGATGGATGCCCTCAGTGAGCAGAGCTCGGCGCTGCTCCTTGACATGATCCGCAAATCGGAGAATCCACCGGCTGACCGCTTGATGGAGAGCCTGGATTCCCTGCGCGGTCCGCTCGTGGTCACGGAGGACATGCGCAAGATCGGCCTTGAGAATACGTTCCTGGCTGGCTTTTTCTGCAGCGCGGAGTTCCCCTGTCCCTTGCTTCAAAAAATCGATACGCCTGCCAACCAGCGCACCGATGTATTCACCGACCCGGATGCGTTCAACCAGACTACGCCGTCGGATATCGGCATGTTGCTGGCGGATATCTATCAATGTGCCGAAAACGCTGGAGGCGCCCTGATCGCGGCCTTCCCCGACAAGATCAACAGCGAGATCTGCAAGCAGATGATCACGTTCCTGGCATCCGACAAGATCGGCGTATTGATCGA
>DAITPI010000272.1:0-1832 GCA_036833655.1 Anaerolineales bacterium
CGCCGATGCCGATTATGAGGTGGAACAGGGTATCTCTTTCGTGGGGATCAATGCTTTGATCATGCGCCGCTACATGCATGAGTACGGCTGGAAACACGCTGACTTCGCCTCCTTCTCGATCAACGCTCATGCGAATGCGATGCACAACCCATTTGCGCGCCTGCACCAGAAGATTTCCGTGGAGCAGTTCGAGAAGTCTGCCATGGTCGCCACGCCGATCAATCTGCTGGATGCTTCGCCGATTGGAGATGGCGCAGCAGCAGTGATCCTGGTCCCGGCGGAGAAGGTTGCATCGTTGCCCGGCAAGCCACGGGTTACGGTGGCTGGCTCTGCCTCTGCGACGGATTCGATCGCGGTCCACTCGAGGCGGGACCCGTTGTTCCTGTCCGCGGCGTATGAATCCGCCCGGCGCGCCTACGAGATGGCAGGCGTGAGTCCAGCGGATATCGACGTCTTCGAGCTGCACGACGCCTTCTCGATCATGTCGGCGCTTTCCCTCGAGGCGTGCGGATTCGCCGAGCGCGGTCAGGGGGTAAGGCTCGGTCTCGACAACGAGATCAGCCCCAGGGGCCGCCTGCCCATCTGCACGCGCGGCGGACTCAAGGCGCGCGGGCACCCGGTCGGCGCGACGGGGATGTACCAGGTTGTGGAGGTCGTCCAGCAGTTGCGCGGCGAATGCAACGGGACGCAGGTGGATGGCGCCAGGATTGGGATGGCACAAAACATCGGCGGCTCCGGGGCAACCATCCTGACACATATCCTGAAGGCCGGGTAAGCGCAATCCGCAAAGTGCGTTACATCTGGAATGTATAGAGAAAGCTGGAGAGGACGAGGATGACGATCAGCACCAGCACCGGCAGAAACGTCAGCGTCGTGAGCACGCCTGCCAGCCGGTCCTTCCGGCGGGCGTAGGCGATCCAGGCAGCGATGGCAAACGCCAGGGGCCAAAGCGGATAGGACCAGACCGCGATCACGAACGTCCAGGCTTCTGCGCTGACCCCCGAGTCGAAGGCCATCACGGAGAGCCCAGCCATCAGCAGCCAGAAGACCAGCGATGCCAGAGCCAATACTTGGGAAATGATCAACCAGATGAGAATGGGCTTGCGGGACGGTGAAGCCGGCTGTATTTCCAGGGGTATGCTCCTACTGATAAATTCTCCCATGACGCAGGGTACGGTGAATTTTACTCGAACGCGGTTGAGCCCTCAATCCACATCTGGCGAGTTGCCGAATCTCAACCCCACATCTTGGATAGCTCGCAATTGCAATTACATTTTTGTTTGTTCCGTCTATTGAATCTTGTTTGTAGTTGTCATATACTTATCTGAAGAAAGGAGCGAACACTATGGCTGACAAACGAAGAATCGCTCGGCGTGACTTCACGTACTATATGCAGGTCACGGATGACAGCAGCAAACAGTTGATCGGGTATCTCACCGACATCAGCACGGGCGGGTTCCGGCTCGACTGCCCGAAGCAGATCCCCGCCGGGCGAGACTTCCGCATGCAGATCCAGCTGACCCCCGAGATTGCCGATAAGAACTCCATGGTGTTCATTGCTCGCAGCCGGTGGTGCCATCCCGACCACGTGGATCCCAACTCCTACAACGTCGGCTTTGAGATCGTCAATATGGCGCCCAGTGACGTAGTGATCTTCCAGCGCATGTTCGACAAATATGGCTCGCAGAACACCTTCAAGAGCAGGGCCTCCGACGACTACCTGTGGAGATAGCCTCAACAACCTTTCCAGCTAACGTGGCGCCTGAGGCGCCACGTTTTTTTGCCGGTCCAGAGCACTGCTGCGCTGGTCCACAGGACTGCTGCGCTGGTCC
>DAITPI010000272.1:1932-6309 GCA_036833655.1 Anaerolineales bacterium
GAAAAGATGCCCGAGGGCAACGTGATCGTTGCCGCAAATCATCTGGGGAGACTCGATACAGCTACACTCCTATGTGTTCTCGATCGTGAAGATATCATCATGCCGGTCGCCGAAAAATATAGGGATCACCCGCTCTATGGCGCCATCGGACGAGCCGTGAATGCGATCTGGTTAAACCGCTTCGATGCCGACTATTCGGCATTCCGGCAAATCCTGGAGCGCATGAAGCAAGGCGGCCTGCTTGTCATTGCACCGGAAGGTACACGCTCCAGAACGGAGGCATTACAGCAAGGCAAAATGGGAGTGGCATTCCTGGCAAGCAAGAGTGGCTATCCCGTGCTGCCCGTCGCCGTGACGGGGACGGAAGATCGGGTGATCCTGGAAAACCTGAAGCATTTACGCCGGTCGAAGATTACCGCGACCGCTGCGAACCTGATGTACATCGATATTCCCAGAGGCGCCGGACGTGAGCAAGCCATGCGGGAAGCGACGGATGAGATCATGTGCCAGATCGCCGCCCTGTTGCCTGCAAACTATCGGGGGGTTTACGCGAATCATCCGCGTCTGAAAGAGCTACTGAACCGTTGAAATACGCAATCCGCTGGCTCATCCGTCTCCTCTTCAATCTCATCGCCCGCGTGGACGTGCGTGGCTACGAGTTTTTGCCTGTAGGGGAAAGCTTCGTGATTGCCACCAATCATCTCGGGATTGTGGATGTGCCCATCGCTTTCTACGCCCTCGACCGCTGGGATATGTTCGTGGTGGTTGCCGAAAAGTGGGGGAGGGTCGGACTCTTCCGCTGGGTGGGCAAGCATTTCAATTTCATCTTCATCGACCGCTTCAACCCCGATATCAAAGCTCTGCGCCGAATTCTTGCGCTGATGCATGAGAACAATATCCTGGTGATCGCGCCGGAGGGGACACGCTCACGCACCGGCGCGTTGATCGAAGCCAAGCCCGGCGTAAGCTACCTCGCCACCAAGCTGGATCGGCCCATCGTCCCGGTTGCGATCACGGGGACGGAGGATAAGAATCTGCTCGGCAACCTGAAACGGTTGCGGCGCTCGCACGTCACCGTGACGGCCGGACCGGCGTTTACTTTGCCGTCCCTCCCACGGGAAAACCGCGATGAAGTGCTCAAGCGCTATACCGACGAGATCATGTGTCACATCGCGGCGTTATTGCCGGAACGATACCGGGGAGTGTACGCAAATCATCCCAGGCTGCGAGAACTGCTGGCGGAACAGGCATAAGTGTCTCACCGCCTTGAATTCAAGAAATGCAGGTTGAAAGGATTCCAAATGTCACGGAAAACCAATCCCCCCTCCCTTGAGCAATGGAAACGTCTCTATGAACTGATACATGAGATAAAAGGACTTGCACCCTGGCAATTCATGTATGAATACAACATCTTTGGGGTTCGTTTCCCAGAAACGGGCAACCTGGGTTTTGTGAGCGTAATGGGAAATCTGGGAGAACACCTGGCTATTGCAGTCTACATGGGCAAGAAAGGCTTCGAAGGATTTTTGACTATGCAGCGCATAGGATATGAGCTTACGCCGGATATTGTTTTACAGGTGCCGCAGCTTCAGGCTTCCCTGGAAGACAGAGAAGTGATCACGCCGCAAGATCGCAAGATTCTCCAACAACTTGGATTGAAGTTTCGAGGCAAGCAAGCCTGGCCTCAGTTCCGAAGTTACCGGCCTGGCTGCTTCCCCTGGTTTCTGGAAGCAGAGGAAGCGCAAATGTTGATTCATGGACTTGAGCAATTGATCGAAGTTGCCCCACGTTTCGAAAACAACCCCAATTTGCTCGGCTCGATTGAATCAGCTGGGGAGCATTTGGTCCGCGTGTACCAGAACGGAAAATGGATAGATCAGTATCAGAAGATACGATTTCCGGCGGATCCCCCGCTTCAGCTCAAAATGAATATGGATACGATCCAACACCTTAAAAGCTTGCCAAAGCAAAGCTCTACTGTGGAAATCGACCTCCAGATGATGGAACAGCCAGTAAGAGAAAAGGAGTTTGACCGGCCCTATTTCCCCTTTCTGCTGATGGTTGCCGAGCGACAGAGCAAGATGATTCTCGGGGCAGACTTACTTTCCCCTCTCCCTTCCCTCGAAGCAATGTGGGAAGAGATCCCCGCAGTCGTTACGGAGATGCTGGCCAACTATTTCTTACCCAAAGAGCTGCAGGTGAAGAATCCAACGATTGCCCTGCTTCTCTCACCCCTTGAGGAGGAACTGGCGCTCAAGGTGAAGCTGGTTTCACGCCTTCCGACCGTTGAATTCGCCCAGGACGAGTTAAGAAACTTCGTGCACTGGTAGTATGGATCCGCTACTCAATCGCTTCGAATGCCCCATTCAGGTGCAAGTAAAAAGCTTCCACTTTGAGGTCAGGGAACAGGGCATGGATCTTGGCACTGGTTTCCAGTAGATCCTGCCGGTGACGCTTGTAGGTGCCTTCACGGCCATAGGCGCGGCAATCCTCATGATTGATCAGGCAGACCGTCTCGATGCTGTGAATCCGCACGGCAAGCTGCACGTATTTCAAGACCATCTCATAATCGTGCACGCTTCCCGCCAGGGAGATGATATCGAAGTTATCGTAGCCGAAACGGACCGTAATCCATGGCTGCAGGAATTTTTGCAGGCGGTAATCCATGCAATGGACGACCAGCGCATCGCAATGAATAACCGGCTTGTCTCGGCGCGGGTTCACCTTCACAATATTTCGCCCTCCCGGCGTTTCAGGAATCGACCCTCGCCAGCCTTCCCAAACCATTGTCCACCATCGACGATCAGTCTGCCGCGCAGGAAGACCTTCTCAGGCATGCCGATTAGCTCCCAGCCTTCATAGAGGTTATAGTCGGTGCGCTGGTGAGCCTGCGCCACGCCGTAGGTCACTCGCTTCTCCGGATCCCAGAGCACGATATCGGCGTCCGAGCCGGGCAACAGGGCGCCCTTGCGGGGATACAGGCCAAAGATCTTTGCCGGATTCGTGCAGTTATAGGCAACGAACTGGTTAGCAGTAATTCTTCCCGAACGGACCCCACATGTCCACATGACGGGCATGCGATCCTCCACCCCGGGCAACCCATTGGGGATCCTGGTGAAATCATCCCTGCCCAACTCCTTGCCGGGGATGGCGATCTCCCGTCCCTCGTAGACGATGGGCCGCGTCCCATCATAGAAGAACGGACAGTGGTCCGTGCCAATGGTCTGCAGAATCCCCTCCGACAAGCCTTCCCACAGGCGGGCGTTGTCCTGGGCCGAGCGCATCGGCGGGGAGCAGATCCACTTGGCGCCATCGGGCCGACGCAGATCGTCGATCGTGAAGAACAAGTACTGGGGACAGGTCTCCCCCATCACCTTCGCACCACGCTCGCGCGCGTACTTGAGCATATCGACTTCTCCGCCCATGTTCATGTGGACGATGTAAACGCTGGCATCCGCGGCGGACGCCATGCCGGCAACCCGGAGCGTCGATTCAACCCCGCCCCAGCCAGGTCTCGTCAAGGCATGCCACTCGGGCGACGTGTGGCCGGCAGCCAGCGCCTGCTCGACGAGCCTATCGATCACGTCGCCGTTCTCGCAGTGCGCCATCACCAGCATGCCGTTGTCCCGGGCGATCTGCATGGTCCGAAAGATACTGCCATCGTCGATGCGCAGCCGACCCGTGTAGGCGGTGAATACCTTGAGAGTGGTAATGCCCATCTCCCGCAGCGAGGGGATTTCGCGCTCGATCTTCTCATCGAAGCGCGTCAGGTTCATATGGAAGGAATAATCGATTGCAGCCTTGGCGGATTTTTCGAACCAGAGGTCGACGGAATATTTGAAGTCATTCTCCCTCGCCCCTGTCTCCTCTCCCTGAGAGCGAGGGGAATCTAGCACGACAAAATCCATCACCGTGGTAGTTCCCCCGAACGCGGCGGCTTTATGGCCGGTGTAATGATCATCCGAGGAGACTGTTCCGAACATCGGCAGATCCAGGTGCACGTGGGGGTCGATCCCGCCTGGCACGATGAGCTTGCCTGCCGCGTCTATGACCTCGGCATTCGGGTGCTGTAGATCTTTTCCAATAAGAGAGATCTTTTCGCCTTCGATCAAAATATCTGCTTCGAAGGTTTCAGTAGCAGTAATGAGGGTGCCATTTTTGATTATGGTTGCCATTCAGCTATCCTTTTGCGTAGAAGAAAGAACGTAATCGTCAGAACAGGCTCGAAAGAGTGGAGTGCAAATAATGTTGCCCTATGGGTATAGCTCTGCCTGACCCCGACACACCCTATCATCTATCAGGGATTGAATTTGGGCTGTAAACGCGGATCCTACCTCCTGCATTTTGAGCAAGGCGTTGCAGGCTTCTCTGCACACA
>DAITPI010000273.1:0-6292 GCA_036833655.1 Anaerolineales bacterium
GGGTACACCCCGCACGCATCCCCAGAAAAGCGGTATGTCGCGTGCGGGGTACACGAATACAGACGCACTGTTCTCCGCCTTTGTTCCTTGCCTTAGCAAAGAAAAACCCTCTCCCGATCGGAGAGGGCAACTAGGCGCATACATTTTGTAGCTGTGACTATCAGCAAGCTTAGGTGGAGCTCTCCTTTTCATACGGCTTGCCATCCGCGGCGGGAGCACTACTCCTGCCAACGACTCCTGCCAGGACAATGATCGTGAGCAGATATGGCAGCCCGGTAAAGAAGTTGTTGTAAATGCTCGGATAGGCCTCTTGGATCCCAGCCAGGAAGGTGCCCAGGTTGCCGGCCGGTGGAGCCAGGCGGATCGCGACGCCGATCGCCTGAGACCCCATGAAGAGGAGGGCGCCGCCAAATGCACCCACTGGCGTCCAGCGTCCAAAGATCATGGCCGCGAGCGCAATAAATCCCCGGCCAGCAGTCATGTTGTTTTGGAAGGAGCCGGTAGCTTCCAGTGTAAGATACGCACCGGCCAGACCGGCAAATATGCCTCCAAGCAAAACGTTACGATAGCGAAGCTGGATGACATTGATGCCAACCGTGTCCGCCGCTTTGGGGTGCTCTCCGACGGCCCGCGTCCGCAGACCCCAACGGGAACGGAAGAGCAGGATTTGAATAATAATGACGAGGATGATCGTCACCATCGCAATGGGTCCTACGGCCGTGAACATCTCGATCAGCCAGCCTACCCCGGGCAGATTTACAAGCGCCTCCGGAGGGCGGAACGATTGGAACGTGCCTGCGCTGTCGAAGGGCTTGATCAGGCGATTCAGATAGCTTGTCAATCCCAGTGCAGTGATATTGATGATCGTACCGCTGATGATCTGGTCTGCCCGAACGCTGATGGACAGCCAGGCGTGAAGCAGAGAGATCAACACTCCTGCCATGGTCGCTGCGATCACGCCCGAGATCAATGCTGGAGTGGCGCCGAAGAACGAGCCCGGTTCCGCCGGGAACGCCTGGTGAACGAAGAGGGCGGTCATGAATGCCACGTACGCGGAAAAAAGCATCATCCCTTCGATGCCGATGTTCACCACACCGCTGCGTTCATTCATAACGCCGCACAGGGCGCCCAGCGCGATGGGCGTGGCAAGCCCGACAATGATCGGGGCAATATGCCCGTTCACGATCACATTGATCAGGTAGGCCAGGAACTGCAGAATGAAGCCCAGGATGGGGATATTGAAGAGCGCGTCCATTAGCCGGCCACCTTTTCTCCGTAGGTGCGGGTAATTGTTTGAAGCTCACCGGCGCCCTGGGCACCCTTGAGGCGGAAGACCCGGCGCACGACAACCTCGGCGGCCAGGAAGATCAGGATCACACCCTGGATGACATCGATGATCTCCACAGGGACACGGGCTTGAATCTGCATGAGCGGAGCACCGGCGCGCATGGCGCCCAGAAGCAGCGCGGAGAACAAAATCCCGATGGGATTCGATTGCCCCAGAAGGGCGACTGTAATGCCATCGAAGCCGATACTCGTCCCAAAAACGGCCGGGTAGTACCCCAGGCGCAGAATCTCAATCGCTCCCCCCAGACCGGCAAACGCACCACATAATGACATGGTGAGGATCATCATGCGGCGTGGTTTCATTCCAGCATAGAGTGCTGCCGTGGGGTTGGCACCGACCGCCCGGATCTCAAATCCTGTGGTCGTCCGCCACAGCAGCCAGTAGCTCAGTGGGATGCAGAGGACAGCAAAGAGCACTCCGATGTGAAGGGTGGTGTTGCCAAGGCCAGTCAGAGTGGCGTGTCCCACCGGCGCGGTGCGGGCAAAGCTGAAACCGGGTGCGCGGAAGACATCGTTCACCAATCCGGATACGGTCAACTGGATAATGGCATTGAGCATGATGGTGGTGACCACCTCATGCGCCCCGGTGAACGCTTTCAGAAATCCGGGAATAAAGCCGGCCAGCGCGCCTGCCAGAACCCCCCCCAGCATAGCAAGAGGAATTGCCACGGTGGGCGGGGCATCCGCGACAAGCACACCAACCAGCGCAGCGGTGAAACCGCCCGACAGAACCTGTCCTGTCGCGCCGATATTGAACAGGCCGGCCTTCAAGCCCACGCCGACAGCCAGTCCGGTAAGCATCAGGGGTGTCGCCGCGACGATCATATTGGCGATGCCCTTCAAGTTTCCGAACGAACCGACAAGCAGACTTCGGTAAGCCACCAACGGGAGGAGAAGATCGATCTTCTTCTCTTCCCCTGCTAAGCCAGAGGCGATGATGAGAATAGAGGCAACCAGCAGGGCAAGCAGAATGGATAACGCCGGAACGATTACCCAACCCACGTACGTCCTCGGGCGTAATGTTCTCATGATGTACCTCCTGTGACAGACGTGTCTTGGGTTGCCCCGGCCTGGCCGGACGAATCACCGGCCACTGATGCAGCGGCTGGCGCACGCCCTCCGGTCGCCATCAATAAACCGATCTCTTCTTTATTTGCAGTTGGCCGTCCAGGCATCAGAGCGACGATCTCGCCCCGGTACATGACGGCAATGCGATCGGAAAGCTCGAGAATTTCATCCAGCTCTGCGGATACGAGCAGGATACCGGTACCGGCGTCACGCTTCCGGACGGCCTGATTATGGATGAACTCAATGCTGCCGACATCCAGACCCCGCGTAGGTTGGTCAAGCACAAGCACCTTAAGGTCGCGGCTGAACTCGCGCGCCACAATGACCTTCTGCTGATTTCCACCTGAGAGGGTGCCAGCCGGTACAGTCGAGGACGGCGTCCGGATATCGAATTCTTTGATCTTCTCCTGCGCCCACTTCTCGATGGCCGCATCTACTCTTTGCATGCCGCGCGCAAAGGGGCGGTTGTAGTAGCCGGTGAGAACCAGATTGTCTGAAATCGGGAATCCCAGCACGAGTCCATACTTCTGACGGTCACCCGGAACGTAACCCAGACCGTGCTCGCGGCGCCCACGGACATCCCAGCTCGCGATGTCTTCCCCGCCAAGGGATATCGTGCCGGCACTCGAACGCCGCAGACCGGTGATGGCCTCCACCAATTCGTCCTGGCCGTTCCCGGCCACCCCGGCGATTCCCAGGATCTCGCCGGCGCGAACATCGAAACTGACATTGCGGACCACCTCCTGGGCGCGGTCTGAACGAACAGTCAGATTCTCGATGGAGAGCACGGGCTCCCCTGGATGGGATACGCCACGATCTACGGCAAGCTGGACTTCGCGGCCGACCATCAGGGCGGCCAGATCATCCTCATTCGTCTCGGATGGTTTGCGCGTTCCAACCACCTCGCCGCGCCGAATGACAGTGATCCGGTCAGCAATTTCCAGTACCTCGTATAGCTTGTGGCTGATGAAGATAATGCTCTGACCCTCTGCGGCGAGCCGGCGCAGGACGGCGAAAATTTCCACAGTCTCCTGGGGGGTGAGCACCGCCGTGGGCTCGTCCAGCACGAGAATCCGTGCTTCACGATACAGTGCCTTGAGAATCTCCACCCGTTGCTGCCAGCCTACCGATAGCGTTTCCACTTTGGCGTCCGGATCGATCTCGAAGCCGAACCGCTTGCCGAGATCAAGGATGCGGCGCCGGGCCTCGCGTCGGTCCAGGAAGATCGGGTTCGCCATCGTCTCCGCGCCGAGCAGGATATTCTCAGCCACGGTGAGAACCGGGATCAGCATAAAGTGTTGGTGGACCATGCCAATGCCGCGCGAGATGGCATCCGCCGGATCGGCGATTTGCACCGGCTGTCCGTCAATGAGAATTTCGCCTTCGTCCGGGCGGGCCAATCCGAAGAGCACATTCATGAGCGTTGTCTTGCCGGCGCCGTTTTCGCCGAGGAGTGCATGGATCTCCCCAGTTTTCACGTCCAGATCAATTCGGTTATTTGCGATGACACCTGGATAACGCTTGGTCATTCCGCGCATCTGAAGCCGTGGCGGTGGAGATTGTGCAACGCTCATAGATATTCCTTTGTTATGGTGTTGTTAGGAAGCGAGAGGCGGCCGGCCACGCCGGCCGCCTCCAGTTGATTACAGGGACGAAGCCCTGGTACTACTCTCGCGGGGGTTTGAGCTCGCCGCTGGCCATCTTGGCCGTAGCATCGTCGAGCTTCGCCTGGATCTCCGGGGTGATCATGTCTTCGAATTCATGGAACGGGGACAGCCCGATCGCGGGGGGATTCGAGGCGGCATTGTAAACCACCGTGCCGGCCTTGAAGTCACCGGACGCAACGCTCTCCGTCACAGCCTGGACGGTGTCCTTGAGCTTCTTCTCAGCGCTGGTGACGATGCACTTCGAGAGGTTCGGCAGTGTCTCCACCTGGTCCACGTCAACGCCAATACCGTAAACGTTGGCATCACAGGCAGCCTCGAGAACGCCCTGGCCGGTGAGACCGGCAACCTGGAAGAGCACATCGGCGCCCTGGGCAATGAACTGCTTCGCGATCGCTTTGCCTGTCGCCGGATCGTTGAAGCCCTTGGCCGGGTCGGGGTTGACTTCCTGGGTCAGAGTCTTGATATCGGGATTGACGGACTTGGCGCCCGCTTCATAGCCCGCGATATACGCAACTACAGCGGGGACCCTCGTTCCCGCCACCGAGCCAATCGTTCCGGTTTTGGAAATGCTGCCGGCGACGATGCCGGCCAGATAACCGGCCTGCTCTTCAGCAAACACGATGCCCTGGTAATTCGGGAGCAGCTTGGCTGCATCACCCGCGCACCCGAAAGTTGGATCCGGCGCGCCCTCGGCGTCCACACAGATACCCTGATCGACGCCGATAAACGTCACATCCGGGTTCTCCTTCGCGGCGATGGTGGTATCCGTGCCGATCAGGAAGCCTACGGTGATGATGACGTTGAAGCCCTGGTCGACAAAGGTCTGGATGTTCTGCTTGTAGTCTGAGATATTCTGGGTCACGATCACGTCGAACTGCGCGCCAAGGCTCTCAGCCGCAGCTTTACCGCCTTCATAGGCAGCCTGGTTGAAGGACTTGTCCTCGAGCTGGCCAACGTCGGTAACCACGCCGATCTTTAACGGTACCTCAGTTGGGGCTTCGGTGGCAACTTCTGTGGGAGCTTCGGTCGGCGCTTCGGTCGCTACTTCGGTGGGGGGTGGCGCTTGTGTGGGGGCAGGGGCTTCAGTCGCGGCCGGGCCGCAAGCGGCGAGAACCATCGTAGCGATGATCAACGCAGCCATTACAAAGTACAGCTTTTTCATGTATTTCTTCTCCTCGTTGAAAATGGGAATTTGTTTCTAGTTGGGATGATAGGGTAGCAAAACTTTGTCGGGGCACCTCCTCATTTAGTAGTGTATGGCTTGCCGGAGAACTGGCAGCCTGCTTTGTGCAAATCCAGGAGACGCGAGGTTCCTGAACGAAAGCATACGACTGGACCGTGGCGGTGGGTTCCACAATGGACACGTTTTATTACTTCTGGCAGTAGTGATTTCCTTCATTATATCAACAAACGACCACGAGAAGTGTAACCAGAATAACGCCTCCCACAGGAACTCGTGGCTAGGGCTTGACAGAGGGGACATTGGTCTCGATCGTGCCGTCCAGCAAACCGGCATTGATCTCTTCTATCTCCACCTTCACCTCCGCCGGGACTTCGTTCTCGAGGTCGTGGAAGGGAGCATACCCGGCGTCACCAAAATAATTTCCGCTGGGAAAGTTGCCCTCTTTGGAGAGCTGGATCAGCTCGAACACACCGGGCGTGATGAGTTTCATGGCGCTCGAGAGCATGCGCAGGGCTGCCTCCGGCACAGTCCAGTACTGGTCAGTATCGACGCCGATCACGTACGCGTCTACCTGGGCGGCGGCGACGATTGCCCCGTTGCCGGTCAGACCCCCACAACCGAAGACAACGTCCACGCCCTGATCCACCATGGACGTGGCTGTTTCTGCGCCCCAGGCCGTATCGGTGAATGCTTTGTCATCGTCGCTGTGATACACGACGAAGACTTCCGTGGTCGTCTCCTTGGTTTCGTCGACATACGCCGCGCCGGCGCGGTAGCCCTCGCCCAGGCGCCAGACGGGTGGCACCTCATCGGTGCCGCAGACCGCGCCAATCTTGTGACTCCGGCTCATCATCGCAGCCAGGGCACCGACCAGAAAACCCGCCTGGTCCTCCGGGAAATTCAAACCGGCAACACCCGCCACGGGCTCGGTCCAATACTGATCCACGCCGATGAAGTCTGTCTCCGGGTAGAGCTCTGCAGCGGCCGCGGTGGCATCCGCAAGCTTGTAGCCACAGGCGACAACCAC
>DAITPI010000274.1:0-6268 GCA_036833655.1 Anaerolineales bacterium
ATCGTAGGAAGCCTGTTCGCACTCGGATTTACTGGATTGGGCATGCTGATAAGTCTATGGTCGAATTCCAACCGGGCCAGTTTCTTTATCAGTCTGGGAATCTATCTCGTGCTCGTGCTCCCGTCCAGCTGGCCCGGCAGAACCGTGAGAGGATATGTGGCAAAGATCGTCCAAAGATTGAACCCGATTGAGGGGCCAATTAACGAATTTCTGCCCAAAATTCTGATCAACAACCGGCCTTACTCCGAGTACGCGCACTGGCTGTGGACGCCTGAAGTATTTGCTGGCGTGATCGTATTGGTGCTCTTCCTATATGCGGCCTCCCGGCTTTGCATTGACGCGCGACAACGATAATTGTTTTAGGAGAATGTCCAATGAAAAGTATGACATTGCAGCAGGTCAGTAGAACCAAGATTGCACCCTGGCGGCCAGCAGTACCTGCCTGGTGGGTCGTGCTCACCAGCGAACTTGCCGATCTTTGGGTGGGAGGCAAAGCGCTATACCTTGTTCTCGCCTATAGCATATTGCTCGGAATCCAAACCTTTGTCCTGGCGACCAATTTCGAACTGAGTTTGTTCACACCGCCGGAAATGATATTCGAGACCCTCAAGTCTTCCATTCAAGCCAGCCTGTTGATCGGATTGATTATTGGCTCGGATAGCATCAGCGGCGAACGCGAACGCTCCACCTTTGAAGGGCTCTTACTCACGCCAGCCAGCCGCAGGCACCTTGTGCTCGGTAAATTCCTTGCCTCGCTCTCCGCCTGGCCCGTGGCTTTTTTCATCTCAATTCCCTTCCTGTTCCTGCTTTCCCAGGGTGACGTAATCCTTGGTCCGGCGCTGCTCTGGGGTGCCCTGGTAGGACTCCTGCTCGTCCCGGCTTTTACGGCAGTGGGGATGATCGTGAGTTTTTGGTGTAACTCGAACAAGAACAGTTTCTTCATCAGCCTCACACTTTTCCTGATCTTTATCCTGATGGGCCAGGTGATCGGAACGACAAAGACCGGCGTTTTCGGTCGCCTGCTCCTGTTAGTCAATCCCATCCCATCCGGGTTTGATTTCATTTCGAAAATGCTGGCGCTGCCTCCATCTCCATCGCAAGGAGGCAATTTGCAGCTGCCGATCAGCCCGTGGAGTTTCCTGCAGTCGCCTGTTGCCTTTTCTGCCGTGGCGTTGGGATTTCTCTTCTTTTTCCTGAGTCCAAGACTCAGGGTTGAGGAAGAAAGTATGGGCAGGCTCTGGTCGAAGTTGAGGCGCATGGTTGGGTTGGCGGTGATGGCTTGTTTCATGCTTTCTTTAAGTGCGACACCTGCCATGGCACTCCCTCCAGCCCAATCGCAGGCAGGCGATCTGCAACTCTCCATCAGCGTAGATTACAAAGCAGCAAAAACTGGCGACTCGATTCTGTTCGATACCACTTTGACGAATACCAGCGCACAGTCATCCCCACCCGTGATTCTGGCTATGAATATCATCAATCTGAGCAAAACGGGAGATGTGGTTGATCCGGAGGATTGGTCACCTCAACGCACGCAGTACATTGATTCCCTGGGACCCAATCAGTCCCTAACACTTTCCTGGACAGTCAATGCCATTCTGGACGGCGATTTTATGGTCTATGTGGTTGCCATTCCCCACCCTGAAGGTGCGGAAGTCTCCAGCCAGGTTGCTGCCAGTCCGGGCCTTCATTTGACCGTAGCCAAATTTGCGAGCCTTAACCCCAGTGGAGTCCTCCCCTTTGTAATCGGTGTGCCTATCCTATTAGTGCTTGCCATCTTCCTGTTATTCCGGCTCCGCCGCCGCCAAATTGATGCAGGCGGTTCCTCATGACTTGTTGAAGAATTCTGTTTTTTATGAATGGAGGTATTTCATGAAACACACTCACTTAATTGCCATCATGCTGATCTTTGCTGCCTTCCTGATTTCTGCCTGTGGCACAGAGATACCTGTCACGGGGGATAAAGAGGCGCCCTCCAGACTCGAACCGATCGAGGGCACAGAACTCAGCCGTGTCATTCTGACCGAAAAAGCGGCTGAGCGCCTCGGTATCGAAACAATGACAGCCAGCGGGGACTCAGTGCCTTATGCAGCGGTCATCTATGATATCGAAGGCAAGACCTGGGTCTATACAAATCCCGAACCTCTGACCTTCGTTCGAGCACCCATTGAAATAGATCGAATTGAGGGTGATACCGCGATCCTGCTGGAAAGCCTGGACTCTGATTGGACTGTTGTCACGGTGGGAGTCTCTGAGTTATACGGCACGGAAACCGGGGTTTCCAAATAATTGCACCAGGAGGTGCGCTATGCGGTGGATTGTTCAAACAAGCTTGCGATATCGTTTCCTGGTGATCTTCCTTGCCGCCGTGCTAATGATCTTTGGCATTGCCCGGTTGAGCAAATCCGCGGTCGATGTCTTTCCCGAGTTTGCACCGCCCAAGGTGGAAATTCAAACGCTTTCCATGGGGCTCTCTGCAAAGGATGTGGAAGAACTCGTCACCGTTCCACTGGAGCAGGCGCTTAATGGAGTGCCAGGGCTAGATGTCATGCGCTCCCGATCGGTAACCGATCTATCTGATATTTTCCTGATCTTCAAACCCGGCACGGACCTGATCTATGCACGGCAGTTAGTCACAGAGCGGATATCTGCAGTCTATCCTACCCTGCCCACCTGGGCTGCCCCGCCCGTCATCATCCAGCCACTGTCATCAACCAGCCGCGCCATGAAAATCGGGATTTCATCGGATCAATACGATATGATGGATTTGTCCATGATCGCCTATTGGAAGATCCGCGCCCGACTGCTGGAAGTGCCCGGTGTCGCCAATGTGCCAATCTACGGCGAACGGATCAAGATGCCGCAAGTGCACGTGGATCCGCAACGGATGCTGGAGTACGATGTTACCCTCGACGAGGTCATGGACACCACCTCCAGTGCCCTTGACGTAAGCTTGCTGATGTTTTCGGAAGGCTCGTTCATTGGCACCGTAGGGTTTATCGATACGCCGAATCAGCGACTCGGGATCCGCTCGGTTCTGCCTGTGATCACGCCGGAAACGCTGGGGGAAGTGCCGATCAATGATCGGACGAAACCTGACGGGTCGCCGTTGCTCATTAAGGATGTCGCAAATGTGGTCTGGGGTACCTGGCCTCTCTTTGGCGATGCGGTCATAAACGAGGGCCCTGGACTGATGTTGATCGTCGAGAAGCTGCCATGGGCAAATACGCTGGATGTGACTCGCGGGGTGGAAGAAGCGATCGATTCAATGCGGCCCGGACTAAGAGGCATCGATATCGACACCGCGATCTTCCGACCTGCGACCTTCATCCAAACCTCCATCGATAATCTCACCGAGTCGCTGCTGATTGGTGCAGTCCTGGTGGTGATTATTCTCCTGTTCTTCCTGTACGAGTGGCGGGTAGCCTTGATCAGCGCTACGATCATTCCCTTATCGCTGATGGCTTCCCTGCTCGTGCTCAACCTGCAAGGTGTCAACATCAATGTGATGACGCTGGCAGGGCTGGCCATCGCGATCGGTGCGGTCGTTGACGATGCCATCGTGGATGTTGAAAACATTGTGCGTCGCCTGCGCCGGCTCCGCAAGGAGGGCAGCACACAGTCAACAGCAAGCATCGTTTTGGAGGCTTCCCTGGAAGTACGTGGCTCCATCATCTATGCTTCGCTGATCGAAATCTCTGCTTTGTTGCCCGTCTTCTTCCTGCAGGGCCTGTCAGGAGCATTCTTCCAGCCGCTGGCCACCGCTTATGTGGTGGCAGGTCTGGTCTCCCCGTTCATCGCTCTGACCGTCACGCCAGCCATGGTCCTGGTGCTGTTGGCCAATGCGCCAATTGAGCACCGTCAATCTCCAATCATCCCGTGGCTGCATAATCTGTATGATCGTATTTTGGGAAGAACGCTCCGTGCGCCGGGTGTGGCGTATGGCACTGTGAGCACAATTGTGATAGCTGGTCTGGTGGTGACACCCTTCCTGGGGCAGGAACTCCTACCCTCGTTCAAGGAGCGCGATTTCCTGATGCACTGGATTACCAAGCCCGGAACATCCCACCCGGAAATGTGGAGAATCACAGCGCAGGCCTGCCGGGAGCTGTTGACCATCCCGGGCGTGCAAAATTGTGGCTCGCACATTGGACAGGCAGTTTCGGCGGACGAACCCTACGGAGTTTATTTCACCGAGAACTGGATCAGCATCGATCCTGCGGTGGATTACGACAAAACCCTGAGCTCTGTTCAGGCGTTGGTCGATGGCTATCCCGGCCTGGTTCGCGATGTCCAGACCTATCTAAAGGAGAGGATTCGCGAAGTCCTGACAGGATCGAGCGATACGGTTGTGATCCGCATTTATGGTCAGGATCTGCACGTGCTCACTGAAAAGGCGGATGATGTGCGTGCTGCCCTGGAAGGCGTGCCCGGAATTGTGGATCTGAAGAAGGAACTCCACATGGAGACCCCTCAGGTGGAAGTGGAGGTCGATCTGGCTAAAGCCCAACAGTACGGGCTCAAACCAGGCGATGTCCGCCGCGCTGCAGCATTTCTGCTACAGGGTGAAGAGGTTGGCGATATTTTTATTGGCGGTAAGACATACGATGTAAACGTGTGGAGTACACCGGAAACGCGCAACAGCCTGAGTGATATTGAAAACTTGTTGATCGACACACCCAGCGGAGCGCGCGTCCGGTTGGCAGATGTCGCTGACGTGCGAATCGGTGCCGTTCCGAATGTGATCGAACGTGAAGGACAGTCGCGCAAAATCGATGTTTCTGCCAACGTCAAAGGACGCGATCTCGGCTCCGTAGCAGACGATGTCGAAGATACTCTGGAAGCCATAGATTTCCCGCTTGGCTATCATTATGAAATCAAAGGTGAGTTTGCAGAACGTGAAGCCGCACAGCAACAACTGCTGCTTGCAGGCTCTTTTGCGGTGCTCGCGATTTTCTTCCTTCTGTATACCTCCTTTGGGAGCTGGCGTCTGGCTAGCCTCACCTTCTTTACCCTGCCCTGGGCTCTGGTGGGTGGCTTCCTGGCAGCCTACTTTAGCAATGGTGTGCTCTCGCTGGGTTCGCTGGTTGGCCTGCTTACGATCCTGGGTATTGCCACGCGCAACGGGATCATGATGATCAGTCACTTCCAGCATCTCGAGAATGAGGAGGGGATGAGCTTTGGTCCCGAGCTGGTTCTGCGCGGCGCGCGTGAGCGGATCGCCCCGATCATGATGACCGCTTTGACGACGGGACTTGCCCTGGTGCCCCTGGCAATTGCCGGTGATCTTCCCGGTCACGAGATCGAGCGCCCAATGGCGATCGTCATTTTGGGTGGTCTGGTCACTTCCACGTTGCTCAACCTGCTGGTTGTGCCCACGCTCTATCTGCGTTTTGGAAAGTCAAGGCAGGAAACTCTTCCAGCTCAGGCAGCCTGATCGGTTCGAGTAGTTCAAGCCAGGCTCCAGTCAAACGAATAGACCGTAGGTGGAATGAACCGCTTACGGTCTACGCATATGGAGGTTGGATTAACCTCCCTGAAAAGGTAGCAAACATGCGGAATCTTCACCTTATTTCTTTGTCACTTCTCCTGTTTGTATTGGTTGCGGTCCCGGCATGCGGAAGCCAGGCAGCGGCGCCCACCCAGCCTCCAGGGCCGAATGCACTCACTTCCACCCCAACGGAGGTACCTGGGATGGAGGATCCTCCTGCCTCAGAACCGACGATCGACCCAGAGTTCGCTCTGGAAGATCTGGATTCCGCTACATTCGACAACCCGACTGAAATAAACAATAAATGGTTTCCGCTGACGCCAGGGACACAATATACCTACGATGGCTTCACCGAAGAAGGCGCCAATAAAATTCCTCATCGCATTATCTTCACCGTGACTGATCTGACCAAGGAGGTTGAGGGGGTGCAGACCGTCGTGGCTTATATCCTGGATTACAGCAACAATGAATTAGTGGAAGCAGAGATCGCCTTCTATGCCCAGGATACCGACGGCAATGTATGGTTCATGGGAGAATATCCGGAGGTATATGAATTCGGAGAGATCGTAGAAGCGCCAGCGTGGATTCCGGGATTCAAGGGCGCCAGGGCCGGCATCGTGATGAAGGCCGACCCCCAACCGGGAATGCCGAGCTATGCGCAGGGATGGGGCCCGGCGGTCAGCTGGAGCGATCGTGGGCGGGTCGTCGACCTGGGCGTAGAGACCTGCGTCCCTGTGGCGTGCTATGAAGATGTTCTGGTGACCGAAGAGTTCAGTCAGA
>DAITPI010000275.1:0-6213 GCA_036833655.1 Anaerolineales bacterium
CGCCGTGTGGATACTCCGTCGCCGCAACGCCGCCGATGGGAAATCCATAGCCCTGGTGGATATCCGGCATGACGATGACATGCCCGACCAGCCCCGGAAGGGTGGCGGTGTTGATCGCCTGCTCTAATGACTTATCATTAATGATCTGCTCGAGAAGCCGCCGCGTGGCAAAGATCCTCACCGGCACACGCATATCGTGACGGATATAGGTTGGGATCTCCCACTCGGTCTCACTGATCTGCACTAAATTCTCGATATTCATTTCTACTCTCTTCGCCTGGCGAAGGTTATCTGTGATAGCGTGGCATTCCAGCTCGCTTACCAAGAACCTTTGCAAGGCTCTCCGCAAAGCGTGAGGTCATACGTCAAATACAATCGTTGTCTCCAGTGCCTCGCTCGTCCTCACAATTCTCAGGTTGTGATACGTCACGGCCTTGATCGCTTTGTCTATGGATCCGACCTGCGCGCCTTCCATTTGCACTTTCAGCCACTGGCTGGCAACGCGCACGTCGAACACGTCGAACGCCAGGTTCTCTTGCTCCTGGTAATACACCAGCTCAGACAGGAAGCTGACGAGCAGGCTCTCGGGATCGGGCGCCTCGGACTCGAACGCTCGCCTGACGCGCTCGCCCTCGCCGATCACCGTACCCGACAGCGCGTTCATCGCTCGCGCTGACTCGACAAACAGCGACGGCAGGTCTGGCGCCCAGACGTGTACGGACCAGTCCGCGGTGTGAGCGATCTCCTGGAAACCCATGATTTCATTGTACCTGCAAAGAGTAGTTTTGCCCTCTTCAGCGCGGGACGTTCCGTCAGGACCTGCATTGCAGGGCGCCCCTTGCAGCCGGAAGCAACTTTTTGCGTTAACAAGCATCTAATGAGAAGACACGGTAAAATACACGCGATACGCGTTGTCTGAATGACGGATAGAATTCTGAAGCGAGGAAATCACGAAGCTATGTCATCGAATGGAAATGCGAAACACGTAAAAGTACTGGTACTTGGGTCGGGTCCCACTGGTTATTCGGCGGCGTTGTATGCTGCGCGTGCCGAGCTCGAGCCGGTTGTCCTGACCGGGATGCAGCTGGGCGGGCAAGCGGCATTGACGTATACGATCGAAAACTACCCCGGGTTTCCCGAGGGGGTCGGTGGGGCGCAGCTGGGTGAGTTGTTCCAGCGGCAGGCCGAGCACTTTGGCGCGGTGACAGAGTTCGAGTCCGCGAATTCTGTGGACCTGTCGCAGCGACCTTTCCGGGTGACAGGCGATGGCACGGAGTACCTGGCGGACGTGATCATTGTGGGCACGGGCGCCAGCCCGAACCACTTGCAGGTGCCCGGCGAGGTGGAGCTGACCGGGCGGGGCGTCTCCTACTGCGCCACCTGTGACGGCTGGTTCTTCAAGGACAAGCGAGTTGTAGTGGTCGGTGGCGGGGACAGCGCGCTGGAGGAAGGTCTGTTTATCACACGTTACGCCTCCTCGGTGACCATCGTCCACCGCCGCGATGAATTCCGCGCCAGCCCGATCCTGCAGAAGCGCGCCCGCGAGCATCCCAAGATCAATTTCATTCTGGATACCGTCGTCACCGAAGCGATCGGCACGGACAAGCTCGAAGCGCTGAAGCTAAAGAACGTGAAGACCGGCGAGGAGACCATGCACGAGACCGACGGTCTGTTCATCTTCATTGGTCATACGCCCAACACCCAGATGTTCCAGGGCCAGCTCGAGATGAGCGAGCTCGGCTACATCAAGATCAACGAGCGCATGGAGACGAGCGTCCCCGGCGTCTTTGCCGCGGGTGAGGCGGCCGACCCGCACTTCCGGCAGGTGGTCACCTCCGCCGGGATGGGCGCGGCAGCTGCCATTCAGGCGACGCGTTTCCTCGAAGCGGCCGAGGAGTCCCCGGTCACCTCGACGTGACGTGAGCGTTTCCCCGGACCGAGATTGTACTGGACAGTGGCGCCTTTTTCGCGGGCGCCGCTGTTTTTTATCCGAATCGAGCGGAAAAATGTGACAAAATGTACTGTTTTCTCATGCCGGTTTCAGATAGAATCTCGCTAAAGCCCAAATGCACCGCGAAAATTGCCAGATAGCTCGCCCGTCCGGTGATTTATCAGACCTGCGGTGAAACCCTTGGAGGAGTCATGAACAAAATCTCGATCATTGGTGCAGGCATGACCGGCGCGACCGCCGCCCACTGGCTCGCTGAACGGGAGCTGGCTGACCTGGTTCTTGTCGATGTGGTGGAGGGCATGCCGCAGGGCAAATCCCTCGATATGCTCCAGGCGATGCCGATCATCGGCAAGGACGTGGAGATCGTCGGCGCAAACGACTATGCCGCGACCAAAGGCTCGGATATTATCATCATCACGGCGGGCTTGCCTCGCAAGCCAGGAATGAGCCGTGATGATTTGCTCTCTGCGAATGCCGAGATCGTCGGGAAGGCTGCTACGGAGACGCTCGTCCATTCCCCGGACGCGATCTACATCGTGCTGACCAATCCGCTCGACACCATGGCCTACCTGACCATGAAGAAGACCGGGCTGCCGCGCGAACGCGTGGTGGGCCAGGCCGGGATCCTAGACTCGGCGCGGATGCGTGCTTTTGTCGCGATGGAGACCGGCGTCAGCGTGGAGAACATCGCCTGCTACGTCCTCGGCGGCCACGGCGACGAGATGGTCCCGCTCACGCGTCATTCGAACGTGGCCGGGATCCCACTAAAGGAATATCTCCCCGCCGACCGGCTGGAGGCGATCGTGGCCCGTACACGCAAGGGTGGCGGCGAGATCGTCAACCTGCTTAAGACTGGCTCCGCCTATTACGCGCCTTCCGTGGCCTGCGCACAGATGACAGAGGCGATCCTCAAGAACAAGCATCTGATCGTGCCCTGCGCTGCCTATATGAACGGAGAATACGGCTTGAACGATATGTTCTTCGGCGTGCCCGTCATGCTCGGGCGGGCAGGCGTGGAAAAGATCATCGAATACAAACTAGACGACGATGAGAAGGCGATGTTCGATAAGTCTGCTGCTGCGGTGAAGGATACGCACGAGGCTTTGAAAAAATTGGTGACGTTGTAAACGTCGACAGGTATACAGATAACCAGGTATACCTCTCGACCCTTTCATACCCAAGGAGTCAATCATGATTCTGCACGAGAAAATTGCTGCACAGTTGCCTGAATGGCGCGAACGCATGAAATTCCTGTCCAAGGAGCATGGGGACGTGAAGGTTGCTGATGTGACTGTGGGTCAGATCGTTGGTGGCATGCGCGATATCAAGTCGCTGCTGACCGATGTCTCCTTCGTCGACCCGGCGGAAGGCATCCGCTTCCGCGGCATGTCGATCCCCGAGCTGTTGAAGAAGCTGCCCAAAGCACGCGGCGGCAAAATGCCGCTGGTCGGCGGCCTGTACTACCTGTTGATGGTTGGCGAAGTGCCCACCAAGGAACAAGCGATGGAAGTCGAAGCGGAATGGGCAAAGCGCGCCGACGTGCCCGATTACGTCTTCAAGATGATCAAGTCCATGCCGAAAGAGACCCACCCGATGACGCTCTTTTCGCAGGCGGTGCTGGCTCTGCAGAATGGCTCTGTCTTCGCCCATCGCTACCACAGCATGAAGAAGGACGTCTACTGGGAAGCGGCTCTGGAAGACAGCCTTGACCTGACCGCCAAGCTCCCGGTGCTCGCCGCCTACATCTATCGCATGAAGTACTTCGGCGAGAACAAGAAGCCGCGCTACAACCCCCGGCAGGATTATGGTTTGAACTTCGCCCGCATGATGAAGGTCTCGGACAAGAAAGGCTACGCCGATCTGGCCCGCCTGTACTTCATCCTGCACAGCGACCACGAGTCGGGCAATGTTTCGGCGCACACCATGCACCTGGTTGGCTCTGCTCTCTCCGACCCGTACCTCTCGTTCTCCGCCGCATTGAACGGACTGGCAGGTCCGCTGCACGGGCTTGCCAACCAGGAGTGCCTCGGCTGGCTGATCGAAGTCAAGAGCAAGTTCGGCGGCGTGCCCAGCCGCGAGGAGCTGTACAAGTTCGCCTGGGACACGCTCAATGGCGGGCATGTCATCCCCGGCTACGGCCACGCGGTGCTGCGGGTGCCCGATCCGCGCTACATGGCGCAGCTCGAGTTCGCCAAGAAGCGCTTCCCGGAGGATGAGCTGGTCCGGCTGGCGGAGCTGGTCTTTGACGTGGTGCCGCAGGTGCTCAAGGAGCAGGGCAAAGCCAAGAACCCGGCGCCGAACGTCGATGCGATCAGCGGTACGCTGCAGTACTACTATGGCGTGCGCGAGTTCGATTTCTACACCGTGCTCTTCGGCGTCGGCCGCGCCCTGGGCGTCACTGCCAACTACGTGTGGGCAAGGGCATTGGGCCAGCCGCTCGAGCGTCCCAAGTCACTGACGACCAAGATGCTCGAGGAGGTGGTGGCAAAAGCCGCCCAGCCTGTCGCCGAGCCTGCCTAACCGAATTACCGGAGCCGCAAGGCTCCGGTTCTCTTTAGGTTTGCGGCAGCTCGATCGTGAACGTCGTGCCCCTGCCTGGAATGCCCTCGCTTTGGGCTTCGATCCGGCCCGCATGGGCATGAACAAGCTGTTTGGCGATCGCCAGGCCGAGCCCGCTGTGTGTGCGCTCGCTGCGCGATCGATCCCCGCGCCAGAAGCGGTCGAAAACGAAGGGCAGCTCCTCTGGTGGAATTCCAGAGCCCGTGTCTTTGACCCGGATCCGCACGCCCCCTTTGTCGGCTGAACCTGATTCTGTTTCGATGGAAATACTCCCACCCTCGGGCGTATGGCGCAGAGCGTTGGAGATGAGATTGGAGAGGACCTGGTTCAGCCTGTCATAATCTGCACTAATTTCCTGATGCGGGTCAGCGAGATGAGTTCTCAGGTCGATGCCGAGGGAGGCGGCGCGGGCGGAAAAACTGGAGGTGAGATCTGCAATCAGATCGGCGAGTAGGAAGCGGGTTGGATGTAGCGGGAGCTGCCCGGTCTCGGCGAGCGAGAGAGTCTGCAGATCGTTTACCAGGCGGGTGAGCAGGCGGGTCTCATCCAGGGTGTTGTCGATGTGCTGCGGTGTCGGTTGGTAAACCCCATCCAGGATGCCTTCCAGGTTGCCCTGGATGATGTGGAGCGGGGTGCGCAGCTCGTGGGCGATGTCGGCGGTGAGGTTACGGCGCTGTTGCTCGGCGCGCTCCAGCTCCCCGATCATCCTGTTGAAGCGCCTGATCAGCTCACTGAACATATCTGAGTTGGTCTCGGGCACACGTACCGAGAGGTTACCTTCCTCCACGGAATTTATGGCGTCGAAAAGTTGTTCGAGCGGCCTGCCAAACCGAAAGTACAAATTGGAGATGATAAAGACGGCGAGCACGACAAAAACGACCGGCCCGCCGCAAAGGAGCAGCCAGCTATATTTAGCGCCCGTGGAGGTGGTGAAGATTTCGAACAGGATGGCAGAAAGACCGCCAACGAAACACAGGATGATGAAGAGCAAGAAGATAGCAATGGGGATGAACCGTCTGGCGCGGCGGTTCTGGGGAGGAGTGGAGTTGGACATACTTTACGAAAGACAACGGTCGGTGGCTCAACTATCTCTCGAGGAAGCGATAGCCGATCCCGTAGATGGTTTCAATCAAAGGCTCGCCCGTTGCTGCCTCGAGCTTCTTTCTCAAATTCTTGATGTGCGAGTCCACACTGCGGTCCAGGCTGGATGCGGCTCCATGCAAGTCATCGAGTAACTGCTCGCGGGTCAGGGTTTGACCCGGCCGGCTGGCGAGTAGATATAGCAATTTGAACTCGTTCGGGGTGAGCTTGATCGGATTGCCGTTGAACGAGACAGCATATTTCTCCGGGCTAATTTCAAGCCCGCCGACGCGAACGATGCCGGGCGTTCTCATTCCGCCTTTTGCCCTGCGAAGCAAGGCCCGGACTCTTGCCACCAGCGCACGCGGCGAAAACGGCTTTGTGATGTAATCGTCCGCGCCGATCTCCAGACCGGTTACCTGATCGATCTCTTCAGATAAGGCAGTCAACATGATGATGGGAACGTCACTTTCGCGCCGCAGGAGGCGGCAGACTTCACGGCCGTCGATGTGAGGGAGCATGAGGTCGAGGATGACCAGGTCGGGTTTTTCGCGGCGGGCGATCGCCAGCGCCGATTGGCCATCTCCGGCGGTGAGGACGCGGAATCCGTTCTTTTCGAGATA
>DAITPI010000276.1:0-6205 GCA_036833655.1 Anaerolineales bacterium
GGTGGTCCACGTGCACAAGTCTCCCGCCTGGCAGGCGCCGCACATCCCGGCATGAATCGTTCCGCCCGCAGCTATGATTTTCTCTGGGCAGGCCTGGTCATCCTGTCTCTGGTCATGCTGTCCTTCTTGTTTTCCATTAATGCGCAGGATTACTGGTGGTATCTGCGGATCGGACAGGATACTTTCGTCCACGGGGCCATTCCCATTACAGACACGATCAGCTGGAGTCAGGCAGGGCAGCCCGTGGTATATCAGACCTGGCTGGCAGGTGCCATCTTCTGGCTGGTCCATGAGCTGGGCGGCGCGCCACTGACGTATCTACTACGCGGCGTTTTACTCGCTCTGACGTTTGGCACACTCTGGTCGCTGGCGCGCCGGGCTTCAGGCCCGCGCCTGGCGAGTCTCCTGATCTTGATCATGGGACTGGCCAGCACGAATAATTGGGAAATGCGGCCGCAACTGTTCGCCTACCCTTTGTTTGCGCTTTGTTTGTACAGCCTGTACCACTGGCAAGACGGAAGATACAGGGTGCTCTGGATTCTTCCTGTTGCAGCGGCGCTATGGTCCAACCTGCACGGGTCGTTCCCTTTGTCGCTCGTGCTGGCAGGGACCGCGCTGGCCTTTGGGAGAGGAAATCGCAGAGCGCTGTTGATCGCCATGGGTCTTATGTTGCTGGGGACATTTCTCAACCCGCGCGGTCCCGCCATCTGGCCCTACCTGGATTTCATGATGAGCACACCGACTCATCATCTGTACAGTGTAGAATGGTTTCCCCCGACCAACACCGGCTGGCAAATGAACATCTTCTTTGCCTGGACCCTGCTGCTCGCGCCGCTGGCAGCTTTCGCCTCGCGCCGGCCAAGCGTGATGGAATGGGTGCTGTTCCTAGGCTTTGGCTGGCTGGCCTTTTCGGGCATCCGTTATGTAATCTGGTTTCTTTTTATTTTGAGTGTGATGACCGCCGGGCCGTTAGCCGCGCTCACGCGCGGCAAGTTGGACTCTAGCCTCACACGTGGTTCTCCGGCATTCAATTTTGCGCTGTCCGCCGTTTTTGTGTTGCTCTCCCTGCTCTACCTGCCGGGCATCCGAGAACGCTGGTGGGCGGATGCGCCGCCGGTCTATTCGCCGGCGAGCAACCCGATCGCAGCCGTGGAATGGCTCAAAGCGCACCCTGAAATACCTGGTCCCCTCTGGAACAACTTTGCGTTTGGAAGTTATCTGGCGTTCGTGTTACCCTCGCGCCCCACCTGGTTGGACAGCCGCTTCTTTGTGTTCCCGCCCGAGCAGATGGAGGAATATCAAAAGATCAGATATGCCTCTCCGGACTGGGGAACGCTTTTGCGACGTGAGAAAGTAAATCTCCTGCTCGTGTCCACGATGGCCGAAGCAGAATTGATCCAAAAGGTGAGCTCGTCGTCCGATTGGTGTGAACAGTATCGCGATCCCTACGCGGTGATCTTCTCAAGGTGTAATCCTATCCCATGATGCGCTTCCCCGGCAAACTCGGGCTCCAGCAACGCGTACTACCCGGTTATCGTGCTCCCTTCTTTGACCTGCTCGCTTCGGCGTGTGGCGGCGGGATGAGTCTGTTCAGCGGTACGCCGCGCCTGGTGGAGGGCATTGCCACGACCGATCGATTGAGCGTTGCCCGGTATCAACCTGGCAAGAATATCCACCTCTTCCGCGGCAGCCTGTATCTCTGTTATCAGGCTGGCTTGATCGACTGGCTCAGGAACTGGAACCCGGATGCGCTGATCGTGGAAGCCAACCCGCGTTATCTTGCCACGCCCGCGGCAGTGAGATGGATGCATGGACGGGGAAAGCCAGTGATAGGATGGGGTTTAGGAGCGCCGGTTCGGGGACAGGGGAGCGGGGTTGGGGTGAGGGTGTGGCGCTCGTTCATCCAGCAGTTCGACGCGCTGATCGCCTATAGCCGGCGCGGTGCGGAGGAGTATGCGGCGCTCGGGTTTCCGCATGAGAGGATCTTCGTGGCGTACAATTCGGTCTCTCCACCGCCCCTGTCCCCGTTACCTCTGCGACCAGCGACCTTCGACATTCGACCCTGTATTCTCTTCGTCGGCAGGTTACAAGCCCGCAAGCGCGTGGACGATCTGCTTAGAGCCTGCGCAGAGCTGGGATCCAATCCCCGGCTTGTGATCGTGGGCGACGGACCGGATCGGGAGAGGCTCGAGACGTTTGCCCGGGAGATCTATCCGGAGGCGGAGTTCGCCGGAGCCCGACACGGGGTAGAGCTCCAGCCGTATTTCGCGGCAGCAGACCTGTTCGTCCTGCCGGGGACCGGGGGGCTGGCAGTCCAGGAGGCGATGAGCTACGGGCTGCCGATCATCGTGGCGCAAGGCGATGGCACGCAGGATGACCTCGTGCGGAAAGGGAACGGCTGGCAGATCCCGCCGGACGATTTCCATGCTTTGCTCTCCACAATGCGAGACGCGCTATCCGATGTAGCGCGCCTTCGAAAGATGGGACAAGAGTCGTATCGAATTGTGAAGCAAGAGATCAATATCGAGAAGATGGTCGATACCTTTGTGGTTGCCCTGAATGCGCTAGGCAGTAAATGAGCGGGTTGCCTCCTCCATATCGTTAAAGATCAGAATATTCTGCAGGAAGCCAGCGATATTCAGCACATAATAGATATTTGGGTTCGGACAGGCGAGCTTCATGTAGGGCGATTTATAAGGCTCGTCGCCGTGCTGGCGAATCAGCTCATGATCGCTCTTGGGCGTATACAGATTGAAGATATTATGGATGGCGCGTAAGCCCGCGCTGGTCAACACTTCCAGTCCCGAGAGATCGAGCAACAAATATCTGGAGCCGTCTTCTTGCGCCTGGCGGGCGCGGTCGAGGAGCTCGCGTTCGGTCGTGCCATGCAGGTGACCGCTCAAATGCAAAATCGTCACAGGCATCTCCCCCTGGATCTGTGAGGTCGTGATTGTCAGTTCGCTCATCTGGTGATCCTCCTTCGGCTCGCTTAATATACGATTTTTGTGCCGAAAGCGCAAGTCAGGGTGACGCTTTGCGTTCCACGTTCACCCACATCCGTGTTCCGTCTGTGGTGATCTCGATCCAGCCATTTTGGTCGGTGCGCAGCAGGTCATAGTCCTTCACCGAGTCCAGCACTTCGCTATCGGGCATGCCGTTCTCGTCAGCCGCGCTCACGCTGAGCAGCACCAGCTCCGGGTTGAGGTTCGAGATCCATTCGGGCGGGTTCGAAGCCGCGTAGCCCGCATCGGCGAGCAAGAGCACATTCACGGGCCCCACGCTCTCGCCGAAGCGCAGCTCGTCCAACGCCTCGAAGCTCATTCCCACCGGCAGGAGCGCGCGGAAGTTCTCCCACTCTACCAGCAAGACCGCGCCGCGCGGTCCAGAAGCCAGCACACGCAGGGTCGCGCCGTCGCCAAGCTCCAGGGATTGGTCCGGCTCGGCGTTGATCACCTGCATATCGCTCACCGCCAGATACTCATTCAGCACGCGCGAGGAGAACGAAGCCTGCGTATTCCCGCTCCACAGCACCGCCTCGGGCGGGTAGCGCTCGACGATGCGCGGCAATGCCGCGACCTCCTCTTCGTCCGTCGCGGCGACGATCAGCCAGTCCAGCCTGCGGTTGAACGTCGGCAACCGCCTGCCGAGCTCGTCGGCGAGGGTGGTCACGCTCGGACCGCCGTTGATCAGGACGTGCTTGCCGGTCGGCGTTTTGATCAGGATCGCGTCGGCAGAGCCAACGTCCAGCACGGTGACGTGCAGATACTGGTCCGGGACCGTGGCCGCCGCGCGCCAGACCAGCAGCAACGCCAGGAGTAGCGCCACCACCCCAACCCCCGCGGGGACCCTCATCCGGTCCCGGTTGATCGAGCTGAACCACGTCCGCAACCGGTCCCCGCCAAACGTCACGGCAAAGAGCACCGCGTAGAGGAGTGCGACGAACCAGATCGAGAGCTCGCCCAGGAACACCGTCCCGTGCGGCACGCGGTCGAAGAGCTCCACCATACGGATGGTGTATACGACAAAGGGCCACGTCACCCAGGCGGCGATCTGCCCGAGCGGGAACCAGACCAGGCTCAGCAGCACCGCCAGTCCGCCCAGGATCATCACCGCCGGTTGCGCCGGCAGGATGAACGGGTTGGCAAGGAACGAGACGAGCGAGATGCGCTGGAAGTGATACGCCATGATCGGAATGGTTGTGACCTGCGCCGCCAGGGTCAGCAGGACAAATTCAGAGAAGAGCTCAGCCGATCTCTCGGCAGCCGAGGCGGGGAAGTACCTGGTGATGATTCTATTCGCAAATTGCGAAAATGGGTCCGCATACAGGATCAATCCCAGGGTGGCAAAGAACGACAGCTGGAACCCCACATCCCAGAGGTAGAGCGGATTCCACAGGCACATGAGCAAGGCGACCGCCAGCAGGGTATTCAAGGCCATCTGGCGGCGACCGATCTGTTTCGCAAAGAGCGCCAGGCTGCCCATGATGGCAGCGCGCACCACCGCCGCCTCTCCACCGACCAGAATGGTGTAAAAGACGATGCCGATGATTGCCAGCACGGCCCCGCGCCGCGGACCCAGGAACTGGCTGAAGAAGGTGACGAACAGACCGGCGATGATGCTGATGTTGAAGCCTGAAATCGCGATGATGTGCGCCGTGCCGGTATCCTTGAATGCCTGCTGTAATTTGCTGGTGAGGCCTGTGTCCACGCCGAGCAGGATGCCTGCCATCAGCGAGGACTCGGGATCAGGGAACAGGCGGTAGACGTTCGCGAGCGCCTTCTCCTTGAACTGGTACAACGCGGCAGAGATCAGGTTGCCGCCCCGCCCGGGCAGGACCGTCACCTCCGCGCTGGTCATATAAGAGTGGATATGTTGCGCGGCGAGATAGTCGCGGTAGGAGAAGTCCTCGTTCTCCGGCGGAGTCTTGAGCTTGCCGCGCAGCCGCACGATATCCCCGTAGTGGAACACCTGGTTGTTGGAGACCCGCGCCAGCAGGAGTCCCTTGACAGGCAGCTCCCGGTCGCCGGTGTTGACCTCGGTGACCTGGATGCGCAGGTTGGTGTACTTGTCGCGGTAGTCGGGCGGCTCGGTCAGCGTGCCGGTGATGAGAAGGTCATAGTCACGGTCGTTATAGAAGGCGATGTGGAACGCGTTAAAACGCGGCACTGAGAATTGATAGCGCGCCGCGCCGAGGAGGAAGGCGAGGAGAAGGAGGAAGGTGAAAGGGTGGAGGAGGGAAAGGAGAGGGGGAAAGGGAGAAGGGCCAGGGGAAAACCGAGGGGCCAAAATACGTGCGAGGACGAGGAGAAGGAGGGCTGCGGCTGCCAGTCCGAGCCAGGTGAAAATGTGCAGAGAGACCAGGCTGGCGAAGACGATCCCTGCCAGGAAGGCGAGGGAGACCCACACCAGCGGAAGCCGTGTGGTGAGCTGCTCCTGTATCCGGCTGGACGTGGGAGTGTTTGCCGCCTGCATACGTGCCTTTCATCATAGCATAGAATTGGGTGGGTAGGATACAATTTCCTCTGTCATTGCGAGGAGCGTTCATCGGCGACGAAGCAATCTCCCTCTAACATGAGATTGCTTCGCCCTTTGGGCTCGCAACGCTTGCACCTGCTTGCAAACGCAGGTGTGACAAAAACTCTTATGCCCAACTCCAAACTCATCCTCGTCACAGGTGCAACTGGTTATGTCGGTGGGCGGCTGGTGCCGCGGTTACTCGACGCGGGGTACCGCGTCCGTTGCCTGGTGCGCGACCCGAACCGCCTCGAAGGCCGTCCGTGGCTGAAGCGCGTCGAGGTCGTCAGCGGGGACGCGCTGGTGCCCGCTACACTGACCGAAGCGATGAAGGATGTCGCAGTGGCGTATTACCTGATCCACGGCAAGCAGGGAGGCAAGGTCAGCGCCAACCGGGATCTGGAGGTGGCGCGCAATTTCGCCGAGGCGGCCGGCAATGCAAAGGTCGAGCGCATTATTTATCTCGGTGAGCTGGTCGATCCGACCACGAATCTTTCCCCCTACCTGCGCGCCCGCCACGAGACCGGCTCCGTTCTGCGCTACAGCCACGTGCCGGTGACGGAGTTCCGTGCGGGCATGATCGTCGGCTCTGGCTCGGCGTTGTTCGAGATGATCCGCTATCTCACCGAGCGCGAACCGGTGCTGGTCTGCCCGGCGTGGTTCTTCTCGCTGGCACAGCCGATTGCCATTC
>DAITPI010000277.1:0-6116 GCA_036833655.1 Anaerolineales bacterium
ATTAAAGGTAGAACAGCAGAGTGAAACGACTCTCAGGATGTTGTTATGTCCCCGCCATCGGATCCAGTTGCCGGTAATTTGCCCGGGCTCATACTTTTAATTCTGATTATTGCCATTCCCCTTGCGTTCCTCACATCGCTGATCGTGCTTGCCCTTTATCGAGGCGCAGTTCTGCGATCCATGCGGGCTCGCGCCAATGCAGCGACGGCAGATACTCCCTCCTCCGGCATATCCGCGGGTTCGCACGAGCCGGTGCAGACTCCGCTGCAGATCGCCGTTGTTGACCCGGATGCCAGCTCAACAGGTGGCTCAGATCCCCATGGGCTCTATGCGGGTCTACTGCGCGGTCCCTGGCGTGCGGCTGCCGTTTACACCGTCGCCGGCCTGGCATATAGCCTCGTGACGACAATTATTTTTCTCAAGGCAACCGACACGGAGTTTCTCATCCTTCGTTTCCTGATCGTGTTCTGGTATTACGCCTGGCCCGTTGCCATCACGATTTGTCTGGTGGCTGCCGCGACCTGGCGGACGAGATTCAAGGTCTTCGCGATCTACTTCCTCATCATTGTCGCGCTTGGAGTGATCGCCGCCATGAGCGATTCCCTGCTGGGCTGGCTGGAGATCATTGGGTTATGGCTCCAGACAAATTTGCCCGCCGCCCTGCTGTTGCTTGTTTTTCTCAATCGTCGTATCCAGGCGGTCGGGCCGCTTGCGCTCACCTTCATGATCTTTGCAGTGACGGGTTCACTCCTCCTGCCTCAATTCATTGTGAACGATGCCGAGCGGCTGAGCCTGGTTGTGGACATCGGGAGGGCTTTCGGACTGGGCGGATCTGGTATATTCGTCGCATTGCTTTTCATGGGGTTCGCGCTATTTGGGATGGCTGGATGGCTGGTGCTGCAGGGGATTGGGAGCTTGTATCGCCATAAGTGGATCAGTGAGCAGTCCATCACCATGGATATGATCTGGCTTCTATTTGGGATCTTCCAATCCATTGGCTTGCTCTTTGCAGGCGAGTTCTGGTTCCTGGCTAGCCTGCTGTCCTTTGTCGTGTATAAGCTCGTTGCCTGGACTTTGTTTAAGTTTGTAGGTCGCAAAGCGATTCCAGGTCGGAAGCATCCCAGCCTTCTGGTGCTACGGGTGTTTTCCCTCGGCAAGCGCAGCGAGCGATTGTTCGATGCACTCGCCATGTACTGGAGGTTTACTGGCAGCATCCGTCTCATCGCGGGACCAGATCTGGCGACGACGACCATGGAACCCCATGAATTCCTGGATTTCATCGGCGGCAAGCTTGCACGCCGCTTCATAGCCAACCCGCAAACCCTGGAGCTCCGGATCGCGCAATCGGACTCCCAGCCCGATTACGATGGACAGTTTCGCGTGAACGATTTCTTTTGTCACGACGATACATGGCGGTTGGTCCTCTCCCGGTTGGTACGTGAGAGCGATGCCGTCCTGATGGATCTGCGGGGCTTCTCCGCCCAGAACGCTGGCTGCATTTTTGAGATCAGCGAGCTGGTCAACCTGATGCCGCTGGACCAGATCGTTTTCATCGTCGACGGTTCCACAGATGAAGGATTCCTGCAGCAGGCTCTGGAGGAGGCCTGGGATCACATGAGCCCGAGCTCGCCGAATCGCCTGGCAACCGTGGGAACGCCGAGGCTGTTCCGCCTCCATCGGCTGGGCGCGACGGAGCTGCAGAAGCTGCTCTATGTCCTCTCCAGCGCAGCCAAATCTCCGCCAGAGGCGCGGGCGTTTAGCTCTCCGCTTGTCTCCGGGTCCGGGAGCCACTGAACCACCGGTCTTATGCCTCGACGATATCTGCTCTCGATTGACAGCGGTGGCATCCGCGGCATCATCCCCGCCGTGGCGCTGGTCAAGCTTGAAAAGACAACTGGCAGGCTGACGCGCCAGACCTTTTCCTTCGTCGCAGGGACCTCCACAGGCGCGATCATCGCGGCTGCCATCGCAGCAGGCGTGCCTGCCACCCGTATCCTGGACCTGTACGTTCACAGAGCGCGCGAAATCTTCCGGCGTTACCCGTGGACCATCATCAAGCGCATCCTCTCGGGCTCCATGTACTCGACGCAAAAACTGCACGACCTGATCGCTGTTGAAATCGAGCCTGCCCAGGCGTGGCGGCTGAACGACTCCCCCATCGATATCCTGCTGACGGCCAAGCGGATCTCCGATGGCATGCCGTGGTATTTTGTGCGGGATAACGAGAAGAACTCCGGCTGCACCGGGCGCCTGAGCCTTGTAGACTGCACCACTGCCTCTGCCGCCGCGCCGACCTACTTCGATCCCTGGACGATTGCCGAAGACCTGGAGCCGTCGCCGCCGTGTGAGCGCGTGGGAACCCTCGTGGATGGCGGCGTGGGCGTGACCGGCAACCCGGTCTACCAGGCGTGCGTGGAAGCGTTCCACTACACGCCCGATTACACACCGGTAGAGACCATCACCGTTTCACTGGGTACAGGCCGGTTCAAGAAGAGGCGGCAGCCGAGGTGGATCGGCGCCTGGCTCGAGTGGGTGCTGGCGGAGCTTCTGGCATCGCCCGGCGAGCAACAGACGGAGATCACCCAGCGCCACTTCCCGGAGATGACCTTCTACAGAATCGACGCCGAACTGAAAGAAGATATTGGGCTGGATGATGCAAGCAAGATCGAACGATTGATCGAATATGGAGAACGACTGGCAGAACGGATCGATTGGGAGGCAATCCTGGAGGGGAGGGAAACGCTCTTTCGGATCGGCCCTGCCAACACCCTGTGGGAACAGTACAAAATGCAGGTGCTCTGAGGTTTCTCCGGGGTAACACGGGGACGTTACAATAAGGCTGTACGCTTCTGGCTGGTACATTCATCCCAGCGCCTGAACTCTCATCTCGTTGGAGGAAACATGCAGGCACTCATCTTTGACCTGGACGGTACCCTGGTGGATACCGTCTACGCCCACATCTTTGCCTGGCAACGCGCCCTGGCAGAAGCCGGGATGGCGATCGAAGGCTGGCGGATCCACCGCAAGATCGGTATGAGCGGCGGGCTTTTCACCCGCGCGGTCGCGCGTGAACTCGGACGCGAGATCACGCCCGCGGAAGAGGAGTCGCTCCAGCAGCGCCATGGACAGCTCTTCCGGCAGCTCCTGCCCGAGCGGCGACCCCTGCCCGGCGCCGAGGAGCTGATCCACTTCCTGAAACTCAACAGGGTCCTGTTTGGGATCGCGACCTCGGGCCGCCGCCCTGAGATCGATGCTTCACTGGAGATGCTCGGCATTGGCGACGAGATCGTCGTGGTGGAGCGCGGGGATGTGGCGCGCGCCAAGCCCGAGCCAGACCTCTTTCTGGCGTGCCAGGAACGCCTGGGCGTCAGCGCGCAGGAGTGCTACGTGGTCGGCGACGCGGTCTGGGATCTCCTGGCGGCACGCCGCGCCGGCATGCTGAGCATCGGCTTGCTCAGCGGCGGATACGGAGAGGATGAGCTGAGCAAGGCCGGCGCCTTCCGGGTCTACCGCGATCCGGCGGAGCTGTATCGCTCGCTGGATGAGCTGGGTGTGCTGCCCTGAAAACGCACCGGCAAGTTAATCTCACCTTTATGGTATCCTCATCCCTATGAATCCCATCGACTCTATTCTCGCTCAATACCCTGTGCTGGTGATCGACGGGGCGCTCGCCACCGAATTGGAGCGCCGCGGTTGTGATCTGAAAGATACGTTGTGGTCTGCGAAGATCCTGCTCGAGCAACCGGCGATGATCAAGCAGGTGCATCTTGATTACTTCCGGGCTGGAGCGGATTGCGCCATCACTGCCAGCTACCAGGCAACCATTGAAGGATTTGCCCGGCGCAGGCTCGATGAACAGCAGGCGATCGCGTTGATCAAAAAATCGGTGGCGCTTGCCAGCGAAGCGCGCGACGAGTTCTGGGCAAGCGAAGCCAATCGGGTCGGGCGCCCGAAGCCTCTCGTCGCTGCCTCGGTGGGACCCTACGGCGCGTTCCTGGCGGATGGCTCGGAGTACCGCGGCAATTATGGGCTCACCAAAAAGGAATTGATGGATTTCCACCGTCCGCGCATACGAGCGCTTGTAGAGGCGGGCGCCGACCTCCTGGCATGTGAGACCATTCCATCGCCGGTGGAGGCGCAGGCGTTGGCAAGATTGCTCGAGGAATTCCCAGAGGCTTATGCCTGGATTACATTTACCGGGCGCGATGAGACACACGTTTCGGAAGGTCAGCTGTTTGGGGATTGTGTGCAGGAGCTGGCAGATCATCCCCGGGTCGCCGCCATCGGGATCAATTGCACCTCGCCGGCCTATATCCCCTCCCTGATTGGCGAGGCAAGAAGATTCACTGCGAAGCCTATCGTCGTTTACCCGAATTCCGGCGAGACCTACGTCGCGGCAAAGAACAATTGGGATGGCAAGCCTGTGCTGCGCTCTTTCGGGGAGCAGGCACACCTCTGGTACGAGGCGGGTGCGCGCCTCATCGGAGGATGCTGCCGCACCACGCCCGACGACATCCGGGTGATTGCAGGCTGGGCACGAGACCCGCGCAACGCGGAGATGACGAGAACCCCATGATGAAAGCCGTCCGCCTGGTCGAGACAGGCGCGCCTCTGGAGCTGCAGCGCATCCCGATCCCCGCTGCGGGTGATGGAGATGTGCTGGTCCGCGTCCGCGCCACGGGAATCTGTCACTCCGATGCGCATTACCGCCGCGGGCGCTCGCCCATGGGAGCGCTGCCGATCACGCTCGGACACGAGGTCGCCGGCGAGGTAGAGTGGGTCGGTTCCCGGGTCACCCAGCTGAAGGCGGGCGAGCGAGTCTGTCTGCATTACAACATTTCGTGCGGGGAATGTGGTTACTGCAAAGCCGGGAGCGAGCAGTTCTGCACGACGGTTCAAATGATCGGGCATCACCTTGACGGTGGCTATGCTGAATACATCTCGGTGCCGGCCCGTAACGCCATCCCGTTGCCGGAGGAAATATCGTTCGAAGAAGGCGCGACGCTAATGTGCGCCTCCGCCACAGCCCTGCACGCGCTGCGCAGGGGCCGGATCAAAGACGGGGAAACGGTGGCCGTCTTCGGCGTGGGAGGACTGGGCTTGTCTGCCATCCAGCTGGCAAAAGCCTTGGGCGCAGGCAAAGTCTATGCAGTAGATATCAAACGGGACAAGCTCGAGCTCGCCTCGGAGTACGGCGCGGTCCCGGTCGACGCGAGCCGTCTGGATGCCGTCGACGAGATCCGCACGCTGACTCGGGGAAAAGGTGTGGATGTAGCATTGGAGATGATCGGGCTGCCTCGCACGATGAAGCAAACAATCGAGACGCTCGGACCGCTCGGGCGCGCCGTCATCGTTGGTCTCGGGCAGGATCCCATCGAGGTCCACCCGTACCGGACCCTGATCGGCTATGAGGCGGAGATCATCGGCTCGAACGACCACCTTCTGGATGAGTTGCCACTGCTGATCGACCTGGCGCGGCGCAAGGTTCTGGACACGTCGCGGGTGGTATCCCGGTCCATTCCGCTGGACGCTGAGAGGATCAACAGCCGGCTTGACGACCTCGAGCACTACACAGACGACATCCGTGCCGTCATCGTGCAACCGGACTGAGCTCGTTTCGTACATCCCTGGGGCTGGTATCCTTCCCCTCAATGAATTCCCCCATGGTCACTTTTGGGAGGATGTTGTATTCTTTGCTATCCTTTATCCGTCGTTATGGAGGTACCTGGTGAGCTCTGTATCTTATTCGAGTGAACAGTCAAAAGCACCTGAGAACGCACTAACCTTGAACCGGCGTATCCTATGGATCGCGATTGCCTGCCTGATCCAGATGATCTACATCCCCACCAGCAACAGGATCACCGGCGGCATCGAGCCGAGGCTGCCGATCGATGTCTTCCCGGTCTGGCCCATCTGGGTGCTGCCTTACGTGGGCTGCTACATCCTGTGGCTAGCCAGTATCGCCTGGGTCATCCTAAAAATGGAAGACCGCCTGTTCCGTTCCTTTTTTGCAGCCTGCATTCTGACATTTTGCATTGGAGTCTCCACATTTCTGTTCTTCCCGACCTATGTGGAGCCCGCCTCGCTACCGGGCAATGATATCTTTACCGGTCTTT